>JAGRKQ010000134.1:10842-14033 GCA_020442235.1 Hyphomicrobiaceae bacterium
GCGGCACCAGCGGCATCGGCACGACGGCCATCCAGATCGGCAAGTTCATTGGCGCAAGCGTCATGGCGACGGCCGGCTCGGCGGACAAGGTTGCCGCCATGCGCGATCTCGGCGCCGACTGTGCCATCGACTACCAGAGCGAGGACTATGTGGAGGCGGTCAAGGCCTTCACCGGCGGCAAGGGCGCCGACGTCATTCTCGACATGGTCGGCGGCGACTATATCGAGCGCAACTGGAAGGCCGCTGCCGTGGAAGGCCGCATCGTGCAGATCGCCTTCCTCAACGGCTCGGTCGTGGAAGCCGATTTCACCCGGCTGATGCTGAAACGGCTGACCCACACCGGCTCGACGCTGCGGGCCCGCGACAACGCCTTCAAGGGCGCCATCGCCCGTGCGCTCGAGGACCGAATCTGGCCGGAAATCGCCAAGGGCCGCATCCGCCCGGTGATCGACACCACCTTCCCGCTGAGCGAAGCCGCCGAAGCCCACAGGCGCATGGAAAGTTCGGCCCATATCGGCAAAATTGTGCTCACGACCGACGCGTCCCTGTTGCCCTGACGGCCCGGCAAGGCTTATGCTCCTTGGTGATTTCCCTGTCATCGAGAAGAACGAGACAGCGGCCGCGGAAGACCCCCGCGGAGCACCGAGGAGGATTTACCCATGGCCGACACGCCCCTGATGCCGAAGGCGACCGCCGTCTGGCTCGTCGACAACACCTCGCTGACCTTCGACCAGATCGCCAAATTCTGCAGCCTGCATCCCCTGGAAGTGAAGGCGATCGCCGATGGCGATGCCGCCCAGGGCATGAAGGGCAATGACCCGATCCAGACCGGCCAGTTGACGCGCGAGGAGATCACGCGCGCCGAGAACGATCCGAACCACCGCCTGAAGATGGCCGAGACCAAGGTCCGCGTGCCGCAGGCCAAGCGCGGCGGCCCGCGCTACACCCCGGTTTCGCGCCGTCAGGATCGCCCCAACGCGATCCTCTGGCTGCTGCGCAATCACCCCGAGCTGAAGGACAGCCAGATCATGCGCCTCGTCGGCACCACCAAGCCGACGATTGAATCGATCCGGGGCCGCACCCACTGGAACGCGGCCAATCTGGCACCGATGGACCCGGTGACGCTCGGCCTTTGCAAGCAGATCGAACTCGACATCGAAGTGCAGAAAGCCGCCCGCAATGCCCCGCCGGTCGAGGAACCCACCGGCCCGACGCTGCTGACGGCCGAGGAATCGCTCTCCACCCCGGTGGAAGAGGAAGAGCTCGACGAGAGCAAGATCTTCGCCAAGCTGAAGTCGATGGGCGGCGGCAGCGACAGCGCCAGCGAATAATCCGGCGGGTTCAGGAACCCCTTACAGGCAAAAGGGCCGGCATGAAGCCGGCCCTTTTTCTTGGCGACCTTGGCGGAACCGCAGTCGTCAGGAAAAGGCACTGAGCCGCGTGTCACCGATGAAGCTGTCGAACAGCGCCAGCACCGAAGGCACGGACATCATCGTCGGATTGAAGGTTCCGGCCGGCCCGAAGCGGATCATCCGGCCGGGGCATTGCGGGCTCGGTGTGATCAGCCCCATGGCTGCGTTGGGGAATTTGCGCTCGCGAATTTCGCCGGCTTCGACCAGCGTGACCTCGCAGTGGCGATAATCCTGCACAAGGCTGTTGTAGAGCTGCGACACGGCGGCGCGCTCGCCTTCCAGCAATTGCAGGAACCAGCCATCGACATGCAGCAAGAGCCCGGTGATGCCCGAAGCGCGGTTGTTCTCGCGCGCCGGCCCGAGAAAGGCATCGACCTCATCCGGCGAGCGACTGACCAGAGACCTGCTGAAATAGCTGAGCCTCAGCAGCATGGCGGTTCTTCCCCTCTCACGCGTTGAATCGCGTCTGGAATTGATACCCTCAATACGCTGCAAACGACATACCGGCAAACCCTTGCTGGAAGCAAAGCCGGCTACTCGCCCTTCACGGGAACCGTATAATTGAGCGCCAGACGCCCGCCATCGACAAACAGGGTCTGGCCCGTCACATAGCTGGCCTCGTCGGAGGCGAGGAAGGCAACCGCCGAAGCGATTTCCGACGGCTCGCCAACCCGCCCCAGCGGGGTGCGCGACAGGATCTTGTTGCGCGCCGCCCGGTCGGAATTCACCGCCGCCAGCATGTCGGTCATGATCGAGCCCGGCCCGACCGCATTGACGCGGATGCCATGCGGAGCGAGCGCCAGCGCCATGACCCGGGTCAGTTGCTGAAGGCCGCCCTTGGACACCGAATAGGGCACCTGGTTGGGGATCGCCACTTCGGCATTGATGCTCGACATGTTGACGATCGCGCCCGCGCGCCCGCCCTCTTCCACCCGCGCGACCATGTGACGGGCCACCGCCTGGGAGACCAGAAACGCCCCCTTCAGATTGACCCGCAGCACGCGGTCGAATTCGGCCTCTTCCAGTTCCAGGAAGTCGGCCGCATGCACGATGCCGGCATTGTTGACGAGAATGTCGATCTCGCCGAAGGCATCGAGGGTCGCGGCAACGAGGTTGCGCACGTCCAGCCGTTCGCCGACATCGCAGGCAAAGCCGATTGCGGCCCCATTGGCGGACAATTCCGCCGCCGCCGCCGAGACGGCACCGTCATCCACATCCGCCAGAACGACGCGCGCCCCGTCCTCCAGAAGGCGGCGCGCAACGGCAAGGCCGATGCCGCGCGCCGCGCCGGTAACGATGGCCGTACGACCGCTGAGATCCATGATCGCGACTCCTTGCGAAAATCAGGACCGTGAACCTAGCGTGCCGCAATGGCCTTGGCGACCGTTTACTCCTTCAGAAGACCACGGGCGGAAAGCCGCTCGCGAATCTCGTCGAGGATCACCGGGTCATCGATGGTCGCGGGCATCTTGTAGGCCTCGCCATCGGCGATCTGGCGGATGGTTCCACGCAGGATCTTGCCGGAACGGGTCTTGGGCAGACGCTCCACGCGCACCGCCGTCTTGAAGGCGGCAACCGGGCCGATCTTGTCGCGCACCAGCTTGACGAGTTCCTTCTGCAACTCGTCCTCGCCCTTGTCGACACCGGCCTTCAGCACGACGAAGCCGAGCGGAAGCTGGCCCTTCATCTGGTCGGCAACACCAAGAACGGCTGCTTCGGCGACATCGGGATGGCTGGCCAGAACCTCTTCCATCGCGCCCGTCGACAGGCGGTGGCCGG
>JAGRKQ010000134.1:14049-18146 GCA_020442235.1 Hyphomicrobiaceae bacterium
CCATGATGAAGAGATAGCCGTCGTCATCCATCAGACCGGCATCGGCCGTCTTGTAGTAGCCGGGGAACTCTTCCAGGTAGCTGTCGCGGAACCGCTCGTCGTTCTTCCAGAGGGTCGGCAGACACCCGGGGGGCAGCGGCAGCTTGACGACGATGTTGCCCAGCGTGCCGCGCGGCACTTCGTGGCCGGCATCGTCGACGATGTGGACATTGTAGCCCGGCATCGGAACCGTCGGTGAACCGTGCTTGATTGGAAGCAGGCCGAGACCCATCGGGTTGGCGGCGATGGCCCAGCCCGTTTCGGTCTGCCACCAATGGTCGATCACCGGCACGCCGAGATGTGTTTCGGCCCACTTGATGGTGTCCGGGTCGGCGCGTTCGCCGGCCAGGAACAGCGCCCGCAGAACCGAAAGATCGTATTTCTCGATCTCCAGCCCGCCCGGATCTTCCTTCTTGATGGCGCGGAAGGCCGTCGGCGCGGTGAAGAGCGCCGAGATCTGGTGTTCCGAAATCATCCGCCAGAAGGCGCCGGCGTCCGGGGTGCCGACCGGCTTGCCCTCATAGACGACCGTGGTGCAGCCCATCAGCAGCGGCGCATAGACGATGTAGGAATGGCCGACGACCCAGCCCACATCCGAGGCGGCCCAGAACACGTCGCCCGGCTCCATGCCGTAGATCGCCGACATCGTCCACATCAGCGCGACCATGTGGCCGCCGGTATCGCGCACGACGCCCTTCGGCTGGCCGGTCGTGCCGGAGGTGTAGAGGATGTAGGCCGGGTCCGTTGCGGCAACCGCGACCGGCGGCACCTTGCGTCCGGAAGCCTTCGCCTCACCGACCGCTTCGGCATAGTCGACATCGCGGCCCGCGATCAGTTCGCAGGTGTGCTGCTCGCGCTGAAGCACGATGCAGCAGCCGACCTTGTGCTTGGCCATGTCGACAGCCCCGTCGAGCAGGGGCTTATACTGCACGATGCGCGCGGTCTCGATGCCGCAGGAGGCCGAAATGATCGCCTTCGGCTTGCAGTCGTCGATGCGCGTCGCCAGTTCGTTGGCCGCAAAACCGCCGAAGACGACCGAATGGATGGCGCCGATGCGCGCGCAGGCCAGCATCGAGACAACCGCTTCCGGGATCATCGGCATGTAGATGATGACGCGGTCGCCCTTCTTGACGCCCTGGTCGAGCAGAACGGCAGCAAGACCCGTCACCTCGTCCAGCAGTTCCTGATAGCTGATCTTGCGCTGCGAATTGGTGACCGGGCTGTCATAGATGATCGCGGTCTGGCCCGGCCGGCCATGGGCGACATGGCGATCGACGGCGTTGTGGCAGGTGTTGGTGGTCGCGCCCGCGAACCATTGGCCGTAGACCCCCATCGACGGATCGAAGACCTTTTCGGCCGGCGTGAACCAGTCGATGCGGTTTGCCGTCTCCAGCCAGAACTTTTCCGGATTGTCCTGCCAGGCGCGGTATACGTCGTGATAATTGGTCGACATTCCCGTAAATCCCCCCTTCACTTGCGCCGTTTTGCCGACGCCACGATTTTTAGGGCGCGGTTTCCCGCGCCGATCATCCGGCGGGGACTTTGGCCAGTCGGCCCGCCCGTTGCAAGCGCAGGCCCTTGCGACTTTCGGTGTTAGGGAGTGACCGCATTCGATGATCGACGATCCGGCCTTTTACGCAGTCGCCGTGCCCGCCATCCTGCTTTTCGGCCTGTCGAAAAGCGGGCTCGGCGCAGCCCTCGGCATCGCTTCGGTGCCGATCATGAGCCTTGCCGTCTCGCCGCTTCGAGCCGCCGCGATCATGCTGCCGATCATCATCGTGATGGACGTCTTTGCCGTCTGGTCCTATCGCCGCGATGCCGATCTGAAGACCTTGAAGATCGTCGTTCCGGCTGCCCTGGCCGGCATCGCCATCGGCTGGGCTCTGGCCGCCCGCATCACCGACGATCATGTGCGCGCCATTCTCGGCGTCATCGCGGTGGCCTTCGCCGCAAGGCATTTTCTCATGGGCGGTGCGGATGCTCCGCCGCGGCCGCACAACCCGCCCAAGGGCTGGTTCTGGGGGATGGTCTCGGGCTTTACCAGCTTCGTCAGCCATTCCGGCGGCATACCGCTGCAGATGTATACCTTGCCCCTGAAGCTCGACCCCGCCGCGCTTGCCGGAACGACGGCCTTCTTCTTCGCCATCGTCAATGCGGCCAAGCTCGTGCCCTATATCGCGCTCGGCCAGTTGTCGCTTGCCGAGGTGAAGACGGCAGCGATCCTCTCCCCGCTGGCGCCGGTCTCCATTCTCGCCGGTGTCTGGCTGGTGCGCCGCATTCCGAAAAAACCGTTCTACACCCTCACCTATGCCGGCGTGATGCTGGTCGGACTGAAGCTTCTCTACGACGCCGTCCTCGGCTGAATGACGCAAGGTCCAGGGGCTTACCAAGCCCGCCCGGCTTCGCCATGATGGGGCAAAACGGACATCCGCGAGACGGCGGAGACCTTGAGGGAACGCGCCATGACCAATGCCTACGAGACCGGCCTCGACCGCAACCCGGCCAATCATCAGCCCCTGTCGCCGCTCGGCTTCCTGGAACGCTGCGCACGGGTCTTTCCCGACCGAACCGCCATCGTCCACGGTGCCATCCGCACCGACTACAGGACCTTTTACGCGCGTGCGCGGCAACTGGGCTCGGCCCTGTCGCGGATCGGCATCGGCAAGGGCGACACCGTCTCGGTCCTCCTGCCGAATGTGCCGGCGATGCTCGAATGCCACTACGGCGTGCCCATGACCAAGGGCGTCCTCAACACGCTCAACACCCGTCTCGATGCCAAGATCATCGCCTTCTCGCTGGAGCATGGCGGGGCGAAGGTGTTCATCGTCGACACCGAGTTCGCCGATCTCGCCCGCGAGGCGCTGGCGCTCGTGAGCGGGCCGAAACCGAAGGTGCTCATCGCCCACGATCCCGAATCCGGCCTCGACCGCCCCGATATCGACGGCGAGGATTACGAGGCGTTCCTCGCCTCCGGCGATCCCGAATATGCCTGGTCGATGCCCGATGACGAATGGGATGCGATCGCCCTCAACTACACATCCGGCACGACCGGAAATCCCAAGGGCGTCGTCTATCACCACCGCGGCGCGGCGCTTTTGGCCATCGGCAACATCACCACCTGCGCCATGGGTAAGCATCCGGTCTATCTGTGGACGCTGCCGATGTTCCANNTGCAACGGCTGGTGCTTTCCCTGGTCGCTCTCGGTGGTGGCCGGCACGCATGTGTGCCTGCGGCATGTGCGCGACAAGGCGATCTATGATGCGCTCGCCGACGAGAAAGTGACGCATCTGTGCGGTGCGCCCATCGTCATGTCGATCATCCTCAATGCGCCGGAAGAAAACCGCCGCGACATCGCCGATACGGTGGAATTCTTCACCGCCGCCGCCCCGCCGCCCGAAACCGTGCTCGCCGCCATGCGCGAGGCCGGCTTCAACGTCACCCATCTTTACGGCCTGACCGAAACCTACGGCCCCTCGGTGGTCAATGACTGGCATGAGGACTGGAGCGCGCTTTCCGGCGAGCGCCAGGCGGTCCTGAAGGCGCGGCAGGGCGTGCGCTATCTGGCGCTGGACGGGCTGGCGGTGAAGGACCCCGTGACGCTGGAGGACGTGCCCGCCGACGGCGTCACCATGGGCGAGGTCATGATGCGCGGCAATGTCGTCATGAAGGGCTATCTGAAGAACGAAAAGGCGACCGAGGAAGCCTTTGCCGGCGGCTGGTTCCATTCCGGCGATCTCGGCGTGATGTATCCGGACGGCTATATCCAGCTGAAGGACCGCTCCAAGGACATCATCATTTCCGGCGGCGAGAACATCTCCTCCATCGAGGTGGAAGAGGCGCTTTACAAGCACCCCGCCGTTCAGGCCGTCGCCGTGGTCGCGCGGCCCGACGAGCGCTGGGGCGAAACACCCTGCGCCTTCATCGAGCTGAAACCGGGAAAGACCGCCAGCGCCGAGGACATCATGACCTTCTCGCGCGCGGCGCTGGCCCATTACAAGGTGCCGCGCACCGTGGTTTTCGGCGATCTGCCCAAGACCTCGACCGGCAAGATCCAGAA
>JAGRKQ010000135.1:0-2262 GCA_020442235.1 Hyphomicrobiaceae bacterium
CGCCACGCGCAGGATCAGGAACAGCGCCACAACCCGCATCGTCATCCCGAGAGCCCGTTCCGAAGCACTCGGGCTTAGGGCGATGGCTGGGGCATCCAGCCGGATCGGATCTTCAGGGACCGGTTCAAGCGGACGCATGATCGGCCTCGAAGGGCACATCGACACGCGGCTCGATCGACCATTCGCGCGCAACAGGGGCGAAATAGGCATCGATCTCTTCTGCCGTCACGTCCTCAAGCCGGGCCGGCTGCCATTGCGGCGCCTGATCCTTGTCGATGACGGCGGCACGGACGCCTTCATAAAAGTCATGACCGGTGCGGATGCGTTCGCTGATGCGATATTCCAGCGCCAGGGACCGTTCCAGATCGCGGGTTGCGCCTTCCAGCATCTGCCGGTTGGCGATCAGCAGCGATGTCGGCGAACGGCTCTTGAGGATCGACAGCCAGGATTTCGCCGCTTCGCTCGTCTCGGCCATGGCGGCGATGCTTGCGAGCGTGTTCAAAAGGTCATGACCGGCAAAGGCCGTATCTATCTCGGCGCGAAGGGCGGCCAGAGGACCTTCTTCCTGTGGTGCGGCAAAGTGAAGAAGCGCACGGTCGAGCGCGGTGATGCCCCGTTTGCAGAGTTCTTCCTTGAGAGCGGGAAAGTCCTTTGCGGCAACGCAATCGGTCGCCAGTCCGCAGGCGCGCGCGTCCTGCCAGCCGATGCGCTCGCCGGTCAGGGCCAGAAAGCGGCCGATGCGGCCCTTGAGGCGCGGCAGGAGATGCGTGCCGCCGACATCGGGATAAAAGCCGATGCCGACTTCAGGCATGGCAAAGCGCATGTTCTGGCTGGCGACGCGCCGGGCGGTGTGCATCGAGATGCCGGCCCCGCCGCCCATGACGATGCCATCCCAGAGAGCGACGACCGGCTTGGGGCTGCGGTGCGTTTCCAGATCGAGGCTGTATTCCTCGCGGAAGAAGGTTTCCCAAAGCTCCGGCGCATCCCGGCCCCAGCCGCACAGGGTGACGATGTCTCCACCGGCGCTGAAGGCGCGCCCCTCGGCCGCTTCCAGAACAATAAGCTCGATCTGCGGCTTGCCGGCGGCAAAGGCGATGGCCTGTCGCAAGGTGCGAACCATGGAAAGGTTGAGGGCGTTCAGCGCCTTTTGCCGGTTCAGCGTCAGGATGAGCGCACGCCCGTCAATGCGCGCCAGAACCTCCGGCTGCGAAGCACCATTCGTGCTCATCCCATAACCCGCCTTGCTTCACGTTTCCCCCTTCCCTCGTAGCGGGCGATATGCGTCATGGGCAAGTCTTGTCTGGCAGGTTGATGCTGTCGGCCGCATGCGCCTGTGCTATTGAGCGCTGAACGTCAGACCCTTGCGAGGAACCCCATGCCCGATACCGGCGAAACCTATGGCCAGGCCGTCGACCGGCTGACGGGCGGCGTGCGCCTTCGCCGTCATCGCAGAAGCGAATGGTCGCGCCGTCTTGTCCGCGAAACCCAGGTGACGCCAGCCGATCTCATCTGGCCGGTTTTCGTTGTCGATGGCGACAATGAACGCCAGCCGATTGGCGCCATGCCGGGCGTGGAGCGTCTCAGCGTCGATCAGGCGGTGGAAGCGGCGCGCGAAGCGCGTTCCCTCGGCATTCCCGCCCTTGCGCTCTTTCCCTGCATCGCTCTCGAGCACAAGGATGAACGCGGCTCGCACATCCTGTCGCCGGACAGTGTCTACAACCGGGCCATTGCCGAAATGAAGGCCGCCGTTCCCGAGGTTGGCATCATCGCCGATGTGGCGCTCGATCCCTTCACCAGTCACGGCCAGGACGGCATCCTGCGCGATGGGGTCATTCTCAATGACGAAACCGTGGAACAGCTCGCCGAAGCCGCCCTCGTTCAGGCCGGAGCGGGTGCGGACATCATCGCCCCTTCGGACATGATGGACGGGCGGATCGGCGTCATTCGCGAGGCGCTGGATGGTGCCGGCCATCAGGGCGTTGCGATCATGTCCTACGCCACCAAATATGCGTCCTGCTTTTATGGCCCCTACCGCGAAGCGGTCGGCACCGCCGGTCTCCTGAAGGGCGACAAGCGCACCTATTACATCGACCCGGCCAACACCGACGAAGCGCTGCGCGAGGCGGCACAGGACGTCGAACAGGGCGCCGATTCCCTGCTCGTCAAACCCGGCCTTCCCTATCTCGACATCATCTGGCGGCTGAAGGAAGCGTTCCGCATGCCGACCTTCGCCTATCAGGTCTCCGGCGAATACGCGATGAT
>JAGRKQ010000135.1:2326-7483 GCA_020442235.1 Hyphomicrobiaceae bacterium
GACGGCGTCTTCACCTATTTCGCGCCGCGTGCCGCGCGCCTTCTTGCCGGTTGACCGCCATGCAGGAGGCTGTGCCATCCCTGCCCGTCAGCCTTGCCGACATCGAGCGCGCGGCAGGCCTTCTGGCCGGCAACATCCTGCCGACGCCGTGTCTGGAAGCGCCCAAGCTGTCGCGGCTGACGGGGGCTGAGGTCTACGTCAAATACGAGAACCTTCAGGTCACCAATTCCTTCAAGGAGCGCGGCGCCTTCATCCGGCTTTCCGCCCTTTCCGAAGAAGAACGTCGCCGCGGCGTCATTGCCATGTCGGCCGGCAATCATGCGCAGGCCGTTGCCTATCACGCACAGCGCCTGTCCATCCCGGCGACCATCGTCATGCCGGTGACGACCCCCTTCGTGAAGGTGGCCTCCACCCGCTCGCGCGGCGCGAATGTCATCCTGGAAGGCGAGACGCTGGCCGAAGCCCAGATCGCGGTGGAACGCCTCATCGCCGCGCATGATTTCGTTCTCATCCATCCCTATGACGATCCGGCGGTGATCGCAGGACAGGGCACGATCGGGCTGGAAATGCTGAGCAGCGTTCCCGGACTTGACGATCTCATCGTGCCGGTGGGCGGCGGCGGGCTGATTTCGGGCATCGCCATCGCCGCCAGGGCGATCAAGCCAACGATCCGCATCACCGGGGTCGAAAGCGTGCTCTTTCCTTCCATGGGCGCGGCGCTCGGCGGGCGCGAGGTGCGCTGCGGTGGCAACACCTTGGCCGAAGGCATCGCGGTGAAGAATGTCGGCCGGCTCACCCGTGCCGTCTGCGAAGCGCTGGTCGATGCGGTCGTCGCCGTTGGCGAGGACCTCATCGAACAGGCGATCTTTTCCTATCTCACCGAGCAGAAGACCATGGCGGAGGGCGCCGGTGCGGCGGGCCTTGCCGCGCTTCTGGCCGATCCTGAGCGCTACAGGGGGCGCAAGGTCGGGCTGGTGCTGTGCGGCGGCAACATCGACCCGCGCATTCTGGCCTCCATCATGGTCCGCCAGCTGGCACGGCACGGCCAGATCATTGCCCTGCGCATCGAGATCGACGACCGACCCGGTTCGCTCGGGCGGCTTACCAGTCTCATCGGGGCGCTTGGCGGCAACATTCTCGGCGTTTCCCATCACCGGCTTTTCCTGTCGATCCCGGCCAAGGGCGCCAGTGTCGACGTGACGCTTGAGGTGCGCGACCCCGATCACGGGGCCACGATCCAGAACGAACTGGAGGCCCAGGGCTTTCACAGCGAATGCATCGATATCGGCGCGGCGGACATCGCCTGAAGCCTTGCCCCTATTGAACTCTTGCAAAGGGCGGGCAGCCCCCCCACTTCATGGGCACCAGAAGGAGTGTGTCGATGAACGAAATTCAGGCCAATCCCGTGAATGCCGGCTATGACGATGAACCGCGCGCGGCCTTCGATCCGGTCACGGAGCCGTGGCTTTACGATGGTGTGCGCACGCGCCGCAGCCTCGCCTTCCTCATCGATGCCATGGCCATCATGGCGCTCACCGCCCTTGCCTATGTGGTGGTCACCGTTCTCGGCGTTTTGACGCTGGGCGCCGGCTGGCTGCTCTACGCCATCACCTTCCCGGTCGTTGCCATCGCCTATGTGGGAATCACCCTCGGCAGCCGCGCCTCCGCCACACCCGGCATGCGTGCCATGGGGCTGGAGATGCGTTTGTGGCATGGCGGACGGATGTATGGCCTCATCGCCATTGTCCATGCGCTCGCCTTCTGGTTCCTGTCAGGCGTGCTGGCCTGGATCTTCGTCGTCATTCCGACGCTGTTTTCCAGCCGCAAGCGGCTTCTGCACGACCTCATTCTCGGCACGGTCGTGATCAACGACGCCGAACGGGTGCGCCTGCTGCGCGGGTAGTAAAAATTTTCCCCAACTCATTATCTCAGTCTTGAGTGCGTTCGACTTTTGTCGTAGCTACGTTGCGTTAACTTATCGACGTATGCGGCAAACGTCATCTGGCGACTGGAGACTAACGATGAGCGATGTAACCGGCACATACGGAATGGGCACGGGCGCCTACGAAGACGCTTCGTATTTTGATTCCATGGCGAACGAAGTAAGCGTTGATACCTCAGCCGCTGCGAATGGTGCCTACAACGTTGGCACACAAGAAATTCCACACGGCCCGAATACCGTCATTCGTGCCGATGGTCGTCGAGGGAGCCGCGGAGCCGGTGTATATCCGCAACTTGACCCCCAGACAGGAAAGCCAGTGACCCAAACTCATTGGTCAGTCGACTATCATGATGGGAACAAGTTCTTGAATGGCCAGGGACAACCTGTGCCAACGCAGGGCGCCCAGTATCACTGGAATCAGCAATCGGCTCACCAGCAGTCGGGTCTTTATGACCATCAGCTGGCCAAGCATGCCCCGCTTGGTGAAACCGGCGCAAAGGTTCTTTATCACGCCGGAAAGGCAGCTCCCGCAGCCGCCAGAATTGCCGCGCCCGTCGCAGCCGTGAATGACGTGAACCGTATCGTCAATGCCGACAACCCTGCGCTTGAAGCCGCGGCCACCGGCGCCGGATGGGCTGCCGCCGGACCGGGTTGCAAGACGCTTGGCACTGCTGGTGCCGTGGCTTTCTCCGAGACAGGGCCCGGCGCCGTCGTCGGTGGTCTTGGTGGCTGCGCCATCGGGGGAACGGTTGGCTATGTTGCGGGCTATGAAGCCGTGCAAGGCACCGCTCAGGCCGCTGGTCAGGCAGTAGATGCCGCAGCTGATGCTGTTTATTACGGAAGCGAAGAGCTGATTTTTCCTGGCGGGCGGCCTTACTGACAGCACATCCATCAACAGGATGTTGTTGCCCCGACTGATTTCTGTCTCGGCATTTTATGGATGCTGAGAGCAAATTACACCACAAGGCAAAAGCGCTCCGGCGCTTTTGCCCTTGCCTGATGGCCCCTCGCCTCTCCATGATTTGAAGACGACAGTCGGAGACGCCATCGGTTGAGCGCCTTTGCAGAATTTGCCGTCCTCGCGATCGTTGCGGCCGCCATTCTGGCCTATGTCAGCGAGCGCTGGTCGATCGAAGTCATCTCGGTCGCCATTCTGGCGGCCCTGCTGTTTCTGTTTTCCCTGCCCGAAAGCCTTGTCGGCTCCGCCATTCAGCCGTCGGACCTGCTGCAAGGCTTTGCCAATCCGGCGCTTCTGGCCGTCCTGAGCCTGCTCGTTCTCGGGCAGGGCATGTTCCGCACCGACGCACTGGCGCCGATCACGGCATCTGCCCTGAAGCTGTCGCGCACCAGCCCGCGCGGCACCTTTGTCGGCCTGTTGATCTTCGTTGCCATCGTCAGCGCCTTCGTCAACAACACGCCCATCGTGGTGATGTTCCTGCCGCTGGTGACGGCATTGGCGACCCGCTACGGCGTCGCTCCCTCCAAGGTGTTGATGCCGTTTTCCTTCGCCGCGATCCTTGGCGGCATGACGACCCTCATCGGATCGTCCACGAATCTTCTGGCGGCCGGCGTAGCCGCCCCGATCATCGGCCGGCCCATCGGGCTCTTCGAGATCACGCTTTTCGGCGGCATCGTCGCGCTTGCCGGCCTTGTCTATGTGATTGCAATCCTGCCGCTGATCCTGCCCAAGCGGACCACACTCAGCGGCTCGTCCGGCATTTCCGGCAAGCAGTTCATTGCTGAAATCCTGCTTCTTCCCGGTCATCCGCTGCTGGGTGCAACGGCCAAGGCCGGGCTTTTTCCCGCGCTCAAGGACATCACCGTGCGCTCCATCAAGCGCAAGGGCGCGGTGATTCTTCCCCCCTTCGACGCGGTAACGCTGTCGGTCGGCGACCGCGTGATCCTGGCCGGCACGCGCGATGCCATCGCCCGCGCGCTCGTCGTCGATGCCGCCGCGCAGAGCACGACTGGATCGGGCACCCTCGTTTTGACCGAACTCGTCGTTGCCCCGGCCTCGCGCTTCGTCTCGCGCGAGGTGACCGAGGCCGATGCCAGCCTTGGCGAAGGGGCCAATGTCATCGCCATCGAGCGGCGCAGCCGCATGCCACGCGGCTCGATGGCCGAACTGCGGCTGGAGCCGGGCGACGTTCTCCTTGTTGCGGGGACGGAAAAGGCCGTGCAGGGCCTTCGCAGCAATCGCGAGCTCCTGGTGCTCGACCTCTCAACCTCGGAATTGCCCGATCCGACCAAGGCCTCGATCGCGCGGCTGATCTTCCTTCTGACGGTGCTTGCCGCCGGCTTCGACGTCGTTCCGATCGTCGTTGCCGCCTTCATCGGCGCGTTCCTGATGATCGCTTCGGGCTGCCTCAACTTCCGGCAGGCGGCGCGCGCCATCGATACACGCATCATGATGCTGGTGGCAGCGGCGATTGCCATGGCGAGCGCGCTTCAGGCAACCGGCGGCACCAGCCTGATCGCGCAGTTTCTTGCCGACCTTGGCGCCGATCTCGGCCCCATGGCCGTGTTGTCGGGTCTGTTTCTCATCGTGGCGGTGCTCACCAACATTCTTTCCAACAACGCAACCGCGGTGCTGTTCACGCCGATTGCCATCGAACTGGCGCGCATCTTCGGCGTCGATCCCTTCCCCTTCGTCACCTGCATCATCCTGGCCAGCAACTGTTCCTTCGCAACGCCCATCGGCTATCAGACCAACCTCATCGTCATGGGGCCTGGCCATTACCGCTTTTCGGATTTCCTCATCGGCGGACTGCCGCTGGTGGTCCTCTGCTGGGCGGTCTTTTCTCTCGCCGCGCCGTGGTACTATGGACTTTGATCCGGCCATGACCACATCTGAGGCGCATGACACGTCATCCGACCGATACGCCGAGTTTCTATCTCACCGCTCCGGCGGACTGCCCCTACCTGCCTGAGCGCAAGGAGCGGAAGGTCTTCACGCATCTCGTCGGCGAAAATGCCGATGCCTATAACGCGATCCTCAGCCAGGGCGGTTTCCGTCGCTCGCAGTCGATTGCCTACCGGCCGGCCTGCGAGAACTGCAAGGCCTGTGTCTCGGTGCGTGTCGTCGTCGATCAGTTCGACTGGACGCGCAGTTTCCGGCGGGTGATGGGAAAAAATTCCGACCTTCTGTCGATCGAGCTTCCGGCGCAGGCGACGCCCGAACAATATCGCCTCTTCCGCGACTATCTCGATTCCCG
>JAGRKQ010000136.1 GCA_020442235.1 Hyphomicrobiaceae bacterium
CTGCGCCTCGAGCACGGCGCGGGAGACGATGTTCTCCGACGCGATCAGCTCGATCTCATGCTGCTGGCGACCAAGCTCGCTGGTCATCGCGGCATAAAGTTCAGGATCGCTGGAAGCGATGGTGCGGGTGAAAAAATCGTTGGCCGGTGCGGTGCCGGCGGCAGTCGGCTGGCTCATGGTGGCAACCTCGGTCGCTGTGCCGGGGCACGCCGGGCGCACCCCGCTCGTCAACGGAAGGCGCCCCGTTACCACGAGTGCCGCGCCGGGCCAAGCGCCGGCTTGCGGATATGAACCGTTTCGGAAGGCCGCTCAGGCTGCGCTGAGATAGGCCCGCGCCGCCGCCAGTGCCGCGCTCAGTTCGTCGCGCGACATCTCGTCGGCGATTTCGGTCCGGTAGCGCACGGCTTCGCGGTTGCCGCGCAGGGCCGCAACGTTGAACCACTTGTGCGCGGCGACCAGATCCGGCGAAACCGAACGGCCGGTGGCATACATCATGCCAAGACGGAAAAAGACATCGGCCGAAGCACCTTCGCTGCCGATGACGGCCCCTTCCACATCATTCAACTCATAACGAGCCATGTCTCCCACTCCTCATACGGCGAAATACATTGTCCCCATCGCCGTTCACCGGAATGATCCCGCCTTCGCTTCAACAGCACCTTAAACTGCTTGCTTAATTTTATTAGAATTATTCCTTTACTTTAGGTCACTTGATGGTATTGCGATTCACCTCCTGTTTGCTTTGACAAATCCCTAATTTTGGACTTTCCTTACCCTTGGAACAGCGCTCCGCAGACGGCAGAACCGCCGCGCAGAAGGAGAGCGCCGTCCGTCCAGGGAGGACAGGAAAGATGAAAACGACTTTGCTTGGCGCCGCGCTCGGCGTCCTGACCGCCGGACTTCTGGCCGGCAGTGCCTTGGCGCAGGATATCACCGGCACCTGGCGCACCCAGAGCGGCGAAACCGATGTGCGCATTGCCCGCTGCGGCTCGGCCTATTGCGGCACCATCGTGCGCGCTTCGGGCAATCCGCGCGATACCGAAAACCCGGACCCGTCCTTGCGCTCCCGGCCGGTCGTCGGCATTCAGATGATCAGCAATCTGACCGGCTCCGGCCCGCGCTATTCCGGCAATCTCTACAATTACAAGGACGGCGGCACCTATCGCGGCACTGCGGAGCTTTCCGGCGACAATCAGCTGCGTGTTTCGGGCTGCGTCATGGTGTTCTGCCGCTCGCAGACCTGGACGCGCCTGCGCTGAGCACAAACCGCCAGACAAAAAGAAAAGGCCGGGCTCCCCGCCCGGCCTTTATGCATGTGACACCGGACATGATCAGATGAGATCGAGGATCGCTGCCGCGCCGGACCGTTCCGCCGTCGACGGCACGTCTTCCACTTCCAGCGCCACCACCTTGCGGTCGTCGACCACCATCGCATAGCGCTTGGAGCGAATGCCGAGCCCGTGCGCCGTCGCGTCGAGTTCCATGCCGATGGCCTTGGCAAAGTCGGCACTGCCGTCGGCCAGAAACGTCACCTTGCCCTCGGCGCCCGGCGAAGACTTCTTCCACGCATCCATGACGAAGACATCGTTGACGGCCACGACCGCGATCTCCTGCACGCCGGCGGCGCGGATCTTGTCGTAGTTTTCGATGTATCCGGGCAGATGCCGCACATGGCAGGTCGGCGTAAAGGCGCCCGGCACGGCGAAAAGAATCGCCTTTCTTCCAGTAAAGAGCTGCGCCACCGTGATCTCGGCCGGCCCCTCCCCGGTCATGATCTTGAAGCTTGCATCCGGCAGCATGTCTCCGACCGCAATGGCCATTCCCGTTCCTCCCTTGAAAATCCTGACGGCCGATCCTGAAGCCTGCCGCCTGAAGGCAAGCTAGCGTTTCATGAACCCAAGTCGAGGGGGTATTCGGTGTCGATGGCACCGGAAACACCGACCAGCGTCAGCCGCAGGCGCGCTGCCCCAGGCCCAGCCCGGCGCGTGCGGGCCGGAAAGACGAGGTCCCGCCCCTGCGGCGACAGCAAGGGCGCGATCGCGAGCCCCGGATGCTCGCAGGCCGCCAGCCGCAGCGGCCCGATCGCGTCCCCCCCCTCGGTCAGTCTCAGGGAGAGAACGCCGTCCCCGAAGCGGGCCGTATCGATGATGTCCTCATGCCTTTGCGGCACCAGCGCCTGTGCCCGCGCCACAAGCCGGGCCGCTTCGGCATTGCGCGTTCCAAAGGGCAGAACATCGGCCTGAAGCCGCACCTGGCCTGGAACGCACTGGATCGAGCACACGCCATAATCGACCCTGAGGTCGAGCCGGATCGGCCGCGCCGGATCCTGCGGCGTCAGGACAAGCGGAAACACCACCGGATGGGCATAGCCAAGAGACACCGTATCGCCCTCCGCGAAGGCCGCGGGCGCCGGGTAGAGCACTTGCAACCCGGCAAGATTGTCGGAACCCGCATCCTCTATGAACGGGGCAAGGCCGACCGGCCCAGGCGCGCGCCAATAGGTCTTCCAGCCCGGCTCGAGCGCGAAGAACAGCCCCGCAAGGCGCCGCCCGTCGGCCTGCGAAGGCCCGCCTGGCACGATCAGATGGACTGCACCGCCCGGCGCATCCAGCGCCCTTGCCCG
>JAGRKQ010000137.1:0-1476 GCA_020442235.1 Hyphomicrobiaceae bacterium
CGCTTTCGAGACCCTTGGCGGACCAGACAAGGGGCAGGCGCTTTTTGGCATCGTGCAGGGCGGCACGCATGAGGGCCTGCGCCTGCGTTCCGTCGAAGGGCTGCGGGCCATCGGTTTCGAGGGCTATTCCATCGGCGGGCTGGCGGTTGGCGAGCCGCAGCACGAGATGCTGGCTGTGCTCGATTACACCGTTCCGGCGCTGCCGGAGGATCGCCCGCACTATTTGATGGGCGTTGGCACGCCCGATGACATCGTCAAGGCGGTGATGCGCGGCATCGACATGTTCGACTGTGTGATGCCGACGCGCGCCGGCCGGCACGGGCAGGTGTTTACCCGCTTCGGACGGATCAACCTGAAGAACGCCCGCCACGCCGATGACCCGCGCCCGCTGGACGAGACAAGCGACTGCCCTGCGGCACGCGATTATTCCCGCGCCTATCTGCACCATCTGGTGCGCGCTGGTGAGCCGCTCGCTGGCATGCTGCTGACCATGGTCAATGTCTGGTATTATCAGGATCTGATGAAGGGGCTGCGCCTGGCGATCGAGGCCGGGCGTCTCGACGATCATGCGGCAGAAGTCTTCTCCGGCTGGGAGGCCGGCGACATTCCCGCGCTCTAGACAGTGGGAAACTCCGTCAGGCCGGGCTGCCCGGCGCACTGAGATAGACCGCGATCACCCGCAGCGAGCCGTCTTCCTGAACGCCGAAGACATAGATCGCTTCATGCAGGCCGCCGTCCGGTCCGATGATCTCCACCGCCTGAGCCGGCCCGCGCGGGGTCGTGAAACTGCGCGTAAAGCTGAAGCTTCGCGGCGAAAACACCGGCCGGTAGCCTTCCGACACCATGGCAATGAAGCCTTCGACGGTCGGATAGAGTGCCTGAATGTCCGGCGAAGCGTGGCGATAGGCTTCAGCATAGTCGCCGTTGAGGAAGGCATTGATCTGCGCAGCGATGATCGCCTGCATCGCCGCTCCGGTCGAAGGCTCCTCGCTGCGTGCCGGCAGCGCCATGAAGACAATCAGGCCAAAGGTCAGAATGAGCGTGCGCATGCCGGTTCCTTCCAATCCCTCGGAAGGGTGGGGCGCACGGCCGTTCCGTCAAGCCTAGCCGACAGCGCTGGCGAGTGCCGCCTCGATGTAGAGCGCGCGCAACTCGCGTGCGACAGGCCCCGGCGCGCCGTTGGAAAGCGTGCGGTTGTCGATCTTCACGATCGGCATGACGAAGGTGGACGCACTGGTGAGGAAAGCCTCGGCCGCCTCATAGGCTTCCTCGACGGTGAAGGCGCGCTCTTCCAGCGTCAGACCGCGCTTTTCCGCCAGCGCCATCACGGCCTGACGGGTGATGCCGGGAAGAACCGCGTTCGACAGCGGCCTTGTGACGATCTTGCCGTCCATGGTGACGATGAAGGAGGTCGAGGAAGACCCTTCTGTGACGAAACCGTCTTCCACCATCCAGGCTTCGTTGGCGCCCTGGCGC
>JAGRKQ010000137.1:1538-2652 GCA_020442235.1 Hyphomicrobiaceae bacterium
CGCTTCCAGCGAAGATCCGGCACGGTAACGACGCTGGCGCCCTTCTCGGCCATCGGATTGGCCAGAAGTGTCTTGGCCATGGTGAACATCACGAGGCTGGGCTTGGCGCCTTCCGGGAAGCCGAAGTCACGCTCCGCCGCTCCGCGCGTGATCTGAAGATAGACGCCGCCCTCGCTCAGGCCGTTGCGGCGCACGAGCTGCAACTGCAGTTCCGTCAACTCATCCATGGTGACGGGGCTTTCAAGGCCGATCTCTGCGAGGGAACGCTGAAGACGCTCCAGATGCGGGCCATTGTCGATGAGCTTGCCGCCCAGCACGGCCGTCACTTCATAGATGCCGTCGGCGAACAGGAAACCGCGATCCAGAACGGAGATCCGCGCATCCTCAAGAGGAACGAATTCGCCGTTGACATAAGCCGTACGCATGCTGCCCTCGATCACTGTCCGATGGTGGTTCTGGCCAGATACCATGCGGCGACGGGCAAGAGCACGTATTTTCTCGCATGGATGCCCCTTGATGAGTCAAAAATTTACGTAGCGGCAAGTTTTGGTGAGTATCGCTTAACTGTCCGGGCGACGCCTGCTGCCAGCGCGATCAACCTGCCCAATGTCCCCCGATGGTGCTTTGGCGGGCGCGCCCGGACACAATCCCCTCACGCTCCGAGCACCAGAAAGCGGTTGGACAGCCGCCCGCGATTGGTCACGCGCATCGACAGGGTTTCCAGCCCGCGTGGCGCGATCCGGCAGTATTCGCGGTCCGAATAGCCGCTGGAGCGGCACAAAACCGATCCATTCGGTCCGACGATCTCGATGTCGAGGTCCGAACCGCCATCGCCGATGAGCAGAATTTCCGTTGGTTGATCGACCCGCAGCGTGAAGCTGACGCTCGATTGCGGGTCGATCTCGTCGGTGATCATCACCTGCACGGCGGGGGTCGTTTCTGTGGCTGCCGTGCCGTCTCGCGCAGCCTGAAGGAAGGCGCGCATGTCGGCGTCGGTGCCCGCGATACTTTCCCCAGCGGCAATAAATCTTTCGCGTTCGGCCTGCAACCAGGCGGCCGCTTCGCTGTCTGAGGGCTCCACGCGAATGGCAGAAAGGTAACGGGCGGCGACGCC
>JAGRKQ010000137.1:2724-13814 GCA_020442235.1 Hyphomicrobiaceae bacterium
GCCGGACGGTCCGATGGGGCGAGGGGGACAAGTTCGAGCGATTCGATGGCGCTCGCGCCGTTCTCCATCGGGCGCGACATGGCAAAGGCCATGACACCGCCGATGACGAGGACCGCTGCGAAAAAGGTGGCGATGCCGCGCGTCATCGGCGCAGCCAGAGCTGATAGGCGGAAGGGGTGAAGCCGTTGTTGGAAAGAATGACGGTGAAGACGCCGATGCGCCGGGGCGTGAAGGCGCAGTAGGACGTCGCGCCGGTTGCCGTATCCTCGCAGATCGGCAGGCCCTGATTGTCGATCACCTGAAGATCGAGATTGGCGTCCGCACCGGCAATCACCAGCACCTCGGCCAGCGCACGCGGCTCGAACAGGATGTCACTGTAACGATGGCGCTGACCGGCGGCGATGACGCCGTCGATCTGCTCGGCCGCGATCTGCGGCCGGTCGCCTCCGCTGCCCGCATCCAGAACCGCCGATGGCACCGTTCCGGCAGCGGCGAGGGTTGCCTCCTGGATCATCACCGCAAGGCCGGTCACCGGCTCCGGCGCAGCGTTGCCGCCCGGCATGGGATCGCGTCCGGGAAGCGTTTCGATTGCAGGCGCTCGCGTTGAAGCGCGCCCGGAAACCGTGGACAGGACCCGCGCCGCCGCCGCCATGCCATAGGCATCGCGCAGCGAGGCGGCATAATCGTAAAGCTCGTGCGCCATGGCGATGTCGGCCAGCGCGCCGCGCTCGCGCCCGTCCTTGATCTCGCGGTTGGGCTCGCCGACCTGGGCCGTCGCTGCTGTCGGAAGAAGTGTCGAAGTCAGCATCATCGCCGCAATCATGCGCACCGCCGAAAAGGCGGCCGGTCTGCCGTAGAATGATGCTTTTGTGTCGCTGCCACGCAGGGCCATGGCGCTTTCCGAATTTCACGAGCCATGAGAAGAGTATCAGAGCGCCGCTTCTGGCTTCATTGCCTGCAGATGACAAGGCCCGTCATGTTGATGCGGGCAAAGCTGGCCAGACGCGCCGGCCTGTGCGACAAATTGCGCATCTGCAACGGAAGGTTAGCGATGGACGCAATGAGTGAGGATGCTGTCGAAAAAGGCGCTGTCCTCGTCGTGGAGGACGATGCCGGAACCGCCGAGCAGGTGCGCGAGACGCTGGAACAGGGCGGCTGGCAGGTCATCCATGTCGACAATGTCGATGCGGCGCTCGAAGAACTGACCACGGGCGAATACAGCGTCGTGCTGCTCGACCGCATGCTGGGTGCCGAGGACGGCCTCAATGTCGTGAAGACGGCCCGCGAGCAGGGGTACAACACCCAGGTGATCGTGCTGTCCGCGCTGGCCGAGATCGACCATCGGGTCGAGGGGCTCGACGCCGGGGCAGACGATTATCTCACCAAGCCGTTCTCGCGCGCCGAACTTCTGGCGCGCGTTCAGGCCCGCGCCCGCGCCGTCGTGCCGGACTTTCCGGTCGTGAAGATCGCCGATCTCGAAGTCTGGCTGAAGGCGCGCACGGCCTACCGGAACGGCGAGCTTCTCAAGTTGACGCCGAAGGAATTCGACCTTCTGGCCTATTTTGCCGACAATCGCGGCACGCTCGTCACCCGCAAGATGCTGCTGGAGGATGTGTTCCGCCTGCGCATCGATCCGGGAACCAATGTGGTGGACGTGCATGTCCATCGCCTGCGCGACAAGCTCGACAAGGGGTTTGAGCCGCAGCTCCTGCAAACCATCCGTGGCAAGGGTTATGTCCTCAACGAGCCGGAGACCGCGTAGGCAGACGGTCCTCACGCGCGTTGCCCTTGCCCTTGCTGTCGTTTCCGGCGTCACCGCGGCCCTGTTCGGGGTTGGCGTCTATCTCGCCGTGAAGGAAACGCTGACTGAGCGCGCCCGCACGCAGATCAGCGGCGAAGTGGAGCGCATCCTGCGTCTCGGCGACCCGCTCGAAATCGGCGCCGAAGTGCGCGCCCGCGTCCGTCAGGCCCGCGAACTGGGCGATTTCCGCTTCCTCTATCGCTTTGTGCGCCTCGACCGGGTGGTGCCGGCCAACGGTCAGGCCGACAGCGCGCGCGCCGATTTCGTGCAGGCCTGCCCGGAGGACGGCGAAGATGCGCTGGGTGGATGCCCTTTCTGGAGCGCCATCACCTGGCCGGACAAACAGGCCAGCGGCGAAGGCTGGGAGCGGGTTGATCTCAGCCTGCCGTCGGGCCTTCCGGTGCGGGTGCTCTGGCTGGCGCGCAATGTCGGGGCCCGGCATCAGCTTCTCGTGGCGCGGCCTGAGTTCGACGAAGAGCCGATTCTCAACACGGTAGCCGGTTTCATGGCGGCAACGACGGCCATCGTCATGCTGGCCGCCGGCGTTCTGGGCTGGTTTGCCTCCTCGCGGCTGGTGGAGCGCATCGAGCGGCTGAACGAGGCCTGTGCCGCGATTGGCGGCAAGGGGGTTTCGGGCCGCGTGCCGGATGTCGGAGAGAATGACGAGTTCTCCGATTTGTCCGGAAACATCAACGCCATGCTGGACCGGATTGCCATTCTGATGGAGGCGCTGGAACACCTGTCCGATCAGGTGGCGCATGATTTGCGAACGCCTTTGGGGCGGATGCGCTCGCGTCTTGAAGGGGTTGTCGATCGGCTCGATACCCACGGTCCCATCGATGTGGCGGCCGACAGGAGCGCGCTTCTCGCCCCCATCGAGGCCACCATCGACGACATTGACCAGACGTTGCGCACCTTCGAGGCGCTGCTGCGCATCGCCCGCATCGAGACCGGCGCCAAGAAGCCGCTGGTGCCGGTCGATCTTGCCGACATCGCCCGCGAGATCATCGAGATCTACGAGCCGGTTGCCGAAATCCGCGGTCAGGCCCTGTCATCGGTCCTGTCGGAATGCGCCGTTGCCGGCGATGGCGAGCTTCTGCGCCAGATGCTCACCAATCTTGTCGACAACGCGCTCAAATATTCTTCCGATTTCGGCAAGGTGGAGATGCGGCTGGAAACGACCCGGCGCGGGTTCACCCTGAAGGTGAGCGACGATGGACCGGGTATTCCCGAGAACGAGCGGGAAAAGGTCTTCGAGCGTTATTTCCGCGGCAGTGGCGAGAATCGGGCGCAAGGCACCGGTCTTGGCCTGTCCTTCGTGCGTGCGGTGACGCGGCGGCACGGTTTTGCCATCGCCCTCAGCGACGCCGCTCCGGGCTTGTGCGTCAGCGTTTCCGGCGAGCGCATCCCCGGCGACGAGCATTATGAGGAAAAGCAGTCCCTAGCGGCGGGCTAGAGCGTCGCGGGCATCGGAAACGAAGGGGCCGTTCACGGCTTCGCAGCGTTCGATATAGGCGATCAGCGGCCCGCGCGCATTGGCATCGCGGTTGCGGGCAAATTCGGCCTGCGAGCTGCAGAAGGTCCGCGCCCCATCGAGACCGGAGAGCACGCCCGCAGGGCCGGCCGTGGCGCCGCCCGTCTGCGTTCCCGTCTGGGTGCCGCCGGAAGTCTGCACTCCGCCGCCGCCGGTCGTGATCGTTCCGCCGCCGCCATTGTTGCCGAAAAGCAGGAAGGCGCCGACGCCCACCACCATGGCAACGCCGAGGAGGATCGGGATCAGGGCGCCATTTTTCTTCGGTGCCTGCTGCTGCTGTCCGTAGGGCGGATAAGGCTGCGAGGAGCCCGGCTGGGCCGGGTAAGGCTGGGAGCCGGAGGGAAGCGGTCCGGAAGGCGCCGGGCCGGGCTGAGGTGCGGAGAACCCGGACGGCCCAGGAGGCGGCGTGATCTCGGTCGGTCCTGCTGCGGCGCCACTTGCCGTCGAAGACACTGTCTGGGGCGCATAGACGCCACCGGTAGACGTCCCGTTCCCGCCGATGACCACCGTTCCGCTTTCCGCTGCCGGCTGGGGAGGGGGCGCGAAAACGGCGGTGCCTTCATCGGCTTGAACAGGGGCCTGATCGCTCCAGCCGAGATCGGTAAGGAAGGCCTCGATCGACTGCGTGCGCCGGCGCGGCGCCAGTTCCAGCGCCTTGTCGACGGCCTTGTAGACCGACATCGGCGCGGCCAGCGTTGCCACGCCGGAAAGCGGCTCGTAGGGATCGACGTCGTTGATCGATTTGGTGTTGGCGCGGTCGTCGGAATTGACCGGCGGCTCGCCCCGGAAGCACTCATACATCGTCGCGGCGAGGGCGAAGACGTCCGTATAGGGGCCGACATCCTCGCGGATGCGGCGCAGCTGTTCGGGCGGCGAATAGCTCGGGCGTCCGACGATCACCGAGGAGAAGGACTGCGACTTGGCCGCAAGGTCCGACTTCAGCGCGCCGAAATCGATCAGCATCGGCGTGCCGTCCGAGGTGATCATGATGTTGTCGGGCGAAATGTCCCGGTGAACGAGATTCTCCCGGTGCAGATAACCGATGGCGTCGAGAATCGGCTTCAGGACATCGCGCATCATGTCGTGGGTGAGCGTGCCCGCCTGGCGATGCCGGTCGACATAATCGCGCAGGGTATCACCCTCGATGAAATCCATGATCATGTAGGCGGTGTTGCCGCGCTCTTCAAAACCATGGACGCGCACGATGTTGGGGTGGTTCAGCCGGTAGAGGACGCGCGTCGTTTCGACGAATTTCTGCCGCACCTGCTGGTAGACGTCGCGGTCCTTCTCATCCAGCACGATGACGGTCGCACCCTTGCGCGAGGCGATGCCTTGCGGGAAGAACTCCTTGATCGCGCCGCGGTGCTCGATGCCCTGGTTGAAGCCTTCATAGACGATGCCGAAACCGCCGCGACCGATGACCCGGACGATCTCGTAGCCCGCGATCTTGTCGCCCGGCTGTAGCTCTACCTGTCCTTCAACGATCATGCCCCGACCCTGTCGGCTTGGCGGATGGCTTGTCGCGCTGAGCGCACCACCGCCTCGGTTGCTCGTCCCTCGCGGCTGATTGCCCGTGCCCGGGGCAAGGTCGCCGTGAAATGATGCGCAAAGCCTAGCTGAAATCGGCTCGAAGGCAAACGCGTCCGCATGACGAAGCCTGTAACGCAAGGCGGCTTTCATGACGGGCTTCGTAAGGGGCGCGTCCCTCGACAGGTCCGGAACACTTCGTAATAGTGGCTCGAAGGCTGAAAATCCGCAGTGCAACTAAGGGGGGTGGCCTTGGACCTTGAGTTCATCGACGTGATCGTCCGCGGCCCGGACGGGCGCACCGTCAAGGATCAGCGCCGGATCAAGCTGCCGGCCACCATCGGACGCAGCGCTTCCTCTTCCGTGCACATACCCGATGCCCCCGCCGACATGTCTCGGGCGCATGTGGAATTGCGGCTGGATGCCAGTGGCAGCGTCGTGCTGCGCGATATTTCCACCCACGGCACCGTCTATCGCGGCCGCCGCCTCCTGAACGGCGACAGCGCCACGCTGGAACGCAAGGATGCCTTCGAGATTCGCGGCTACACCGTTGAAGTGGAGCGCATGGCGATCGATCCCAAGGAGGCCGACATCCTGGCCGCCATCGTCGATTCCCACGGCACCACGCTCGCTGTCTATCCGCTCGGCGACCTGTGCCTCGTCTGCCTCTCCATCGACGGCAATTTCCGCTTCGAGGTGGTGCCGGCCAATGTCGAGTTCTCCAAGCTCTTCGGCGAGTACCGGCTGAACGAGAAGCGCCCGCTCTTCGCCGTCGTGGCGCAGGAAGGCATGTCCTTCCTGTTCACCGACGAGGAGGGCATCGAGGCCGGGGTGAAGCGCAACCGCGTGCCGATCAGCGAATATCAGGCCGAACTGGAGCCGCTCGATCTGATCGAGATCGGTAAGGTGCGGATCGAGCTGTCGAGGCCGGGCCAGCAGTATCAGGTCTGCATCAATCCCGCCTGCGAGCGGCTCAACCCATACAACCCGCACGTCAACTGCCGCCATTGCGGCACCAAGCTGCAGGAAGCGCGCACCCGCGTCCTGCGCGCAAGGGGCTGAGGCCTCTTCGGGGACCGACACGAACGCGAAGGACGAACCGGCATGGACAAGCTCACCTTCCCGATAGTGCTCACGCTGGAGGAAATCGGCGCCAGCGGTGCGCGGCGGTTCATTTCCCATGTCGAGCTTCCGGTCGAGGGCACTTACACGGTCGGCGCCGCCACCGATGATTCCGTTCCCGTTTCCGTGGCCGGGATTTCGCGTGGCCATCTCATCCTGGAAGCGAGCGCCGATGCCATTGTCCTGCGCGAGCGCGACGGCGGAACCACCAACGGCACCTTCTTCAATGGCGAGCGTGTGACAGCGGCTGCGCTCGTGCCGGGCAGCGAGGTGGTGCTGGCCAATGTCGTGGCGCTGTCGATCCGCGGCGCCGGACAGGACACGGCAACGAAGATCCAGGAGCAGCCGAAACAGGAGCGCCAGGAGAGCGGCTCAAGGCCGTCCTCGGGGTCCTCGATCAGCGATTACATCATCGTGCGGCCCGGCGCGGAAGAACGCGCACGCGGCGGCGACGAATTCCCCGGCGGGCTCTTTGCCGGCGAGATCGTATCGACAGCGGCCCTGCGTCAGCACGAGGCCTATGCGGGCGAGGTCGATTTTCTGGCGCTTGGCGGCGGCATCGGCAATTTCGTCTGGGTGGATCACCTGCGCGTCTATGGCGTTCCGATCTCCAACATCCGCGTCATCGGCATCGACCGCATCTGCTACAAGAATTACGAGCGCTACTGCCTCAATTCCCAGATTCCGCGTCACGAGAGGCTGCGTTCCAACGCCATTTCGGTGCCGGACAACGTCTGGGGTTTTCCCGGCTATGCCAGCCGCGAGAGCTTCAATGCCCTGTTCAGGGGCGGCAAGGGCAGCGCGGGGGCGATCTTTGAGGTCTTCGGCGAGCCGACCCTGGCGCAGAGCTACACGCCCATGGCCGGCGAGGTCTTCAAGTCGCTCGACAAGGAGATGGCCCGCATCGGCTGGTTCGACATGTTCATCAACGGCCGCATCCTGTCGATGCGCAAGACCGATGACGGGCGCTATGCTGTGGCCTACCGCCTGACGCGCGAAGCCGCCGCCGCCAACAATGGCCAGCGCGAGCAGATCGTCATCGGCCGTTACATCCACATCGGCACCGGCTATCCGGCCACCCGCTTCGTCGAGGACCTCCAGAACTTCCGTTCGGCCAATCCCTCGCACCGCGATTACGTCATCAACGCCTATGATCCGCACGATGCGGTCTATGACGCCATCGGCCGTTCGGGAAAGCCGGTCACGGTGATGATCCGGGGACGCGGCATCGTCGCCTCGCGCGTTCACCAGCGCCTCGTCGCCGAGCACGACCGGCGCAACGCGAATTTGCGCATCATCCATCTGATGCGTTCGGAAAAGCCCTATGGAGACGGCGCGAAATTCCGCCGTGCCAAGCGGCCCGTCTTCAACGACGTGGAAATCCAGCCCTTCAACTGGCCGAAAGCCTGCTGGGGCGGGTCTTTGCGCGCCGACATCGAGCGCATGGCCCCGGAAGAGCGCGCCGAGACCTTTGAAATCCTCGGCGGAACCACCACGGCGGAGCGTTCCGACTGGACCGAAATGATCGAGCGCGGCACTCGCGAAGGCTGGTATGTCAAATATTACGGCTCCATCGAGCGGCTGGTGCCGGATGAAAGCGGCAAGGCCAATCTGGAAGTGCGCGTGAAGACGCGCTCGGCAACGACCGAATATCGCGAGATTCATGCCGACTACATCATCGACTGCACCGGCCTCATCGGCGACGTCACCCGCTCGCCCTTCCTGAAGGATCTTGTCGAGACCTATCACCTGCCGCGCAACAACGCCGCTCCGCATGGCGAGCCGGCCCGTCTGACCGGCATTTCCGTGACCCCGGACTTTGAAATCCTCGGGCTTCAGAACGGTCATGGCCATGTCTATGCCGCCGGCCAGATCACCGGGGGCGGGCCCTATGCCGCCGTCGACAGCTTCCTGGGCCTGCAATATTCGGCACTGCGATCGGTCGATCACCTGCATACGGTGCGCGCGCCCTTCGTCTCGTCCTTCGGGCCGTTGAAGTCCTTCGGCCAGTGGGTGCGCTGGTGTCAGGGGGTGGCGCCATGAGCGCGAATTGGCACGCTTTCGCTTCTCTCAACGCCCGTCTTGGAGGCTGACATG
Organism: Hyphomicrobiaceae bacterium; assembly: GCA_020442235.1. Lineage (GTDB taxonomy): Bacteria > Pseudomonadota > Alphaproteobacteria > Rhizobiales > MH13 > JAGRKQ01. The sequence continues at coordinate 10,806 of JAGRKQ010000137.1, forward strand.
ACGCCGACGCTGCTTGGTCGCTGGCAGACGCGCCTTCTGCTCTTTCTGGTCCTCGGCCTGCCGCTGACCTTCCTTTACGCCTGGATCTATGCCGGGTTCGACGTCTTCGACATCGACACCAACTTCTTCCTCGTGCTGGTGGTGCTGTTCGTCGTCGGCTTCATCCTCGACCCGGTCTATATCTGGCTTCAGGGGTTTCGCTGGGACCACGACTGGCCTTTCGCCTTCCAGTTCTTCTTTTCCTTCATCGAGTTCGGCATCGTCCTGGCACTGATCTATTTCGACGTGCTGTGGTTCCTGCCGTCCTTCCTTCTGTCCGATTTTGACGGCTTCCTCGTCATTCTCGGCCACTTCCTCACCGTCTTCATACCGTCCTTCCTGGCGCTTCTCGGCTTCATCCAGATCTTCCTGGTGCGCTGGCGCTTCAAGGCCGCCGAACTCGGGCGGCTCTAGGGACGAAGGAGCCCGCGATGCCCCATTCAGTGCCTGAAAGACGTGGACGGCTGGCGACCGCGATCCGCCGCTGGGTGCCGGTGCATCTGGCGATCCTCGCCACCGCCTATGCGGCGATCTGGATCGTCAAGGAGCCGAATGTCGCCGCGGTGATGGAACTATGGTTCTTCGCGCCCATCGGCGTCTTCGGCGCGATCATCGCCAATGCCACCGGCACCGGCGGCGGCGTCGTTTTCGTGCCCGCTTTCAACGCCATCGGCGGCGGGGCGATCCAGCTCCAGATGGACATCGCCGAACTGATCCGCATCACGCCGGACAACACGGTCGGCATGAGCTTCGTGATCCAGTGTTTCGGCATGTCGATCGGCACGCTGGTCTGGCTGACCAACTTCTTTGCCGGCGGCAAGATCCCGCATGACGAGCGCATCACCTCGCAGGCCTTTTTCGGCATCGCCTTTGCCGTGCTCTGCACGACGATTCCGAGCCTTCTCATCACCCAGCAGTTCAATCCCTTTTCCGGGCCGCAGCTTCTGGGCGCCTTCAAGATCTTCTCGATTATTCTGGGTGTGACGCTGCTCGTCTTCTCGCTCAAGCACGACCGTTTCGCGCCAAAGAACCATCGCCTCGATCCGGCGGCGGTCGACTACTGGGCGCTGATCGGCATCGGTGTGATTGGCGGGGCGGTGACGGCGCTGTTCTCGGTCGGCGTTGGAGAGTTTCTGGCCATCTATCTGATCCTGCGCCGGTTTCCGACCACCGCCGCGATTGCCATCGCCGTTGTCGTGTCGGTCATCACCGTGTTCTCCGGCGTCTGGTTCCATGTCGCGCGCGACAGCGTCATCTGGGAGATTGTGGTTCTGGCCATTCCGGGTGCCATGTTCGGAGGCTTCATCGCCAAGATCATCGCCCTGAAGCTCGGCGCGCAGCGCCTGAAGATCCTCGCCTCCTTCTGGATCATCCTGTCGAGCCTCTATCTGATCTTCGGCCCCTCGGTGGAGCTGATGCCATGAGAAGCTGGGCCGGCATCCTTGTTGCGGCACTTCTTGTCGCACTTCCGCAAGCCGCGCGGGCGCAGCAGTTCACGGCAACGCCGGCGGCCGGCGAAATGGCCTGCGCCACCATCGGCACGCGCACCGACCGGCTGTTCTGCACCGTTCTTCCCGAAACCGTGGCGAGCGTGACCTCTGTTGCCGCTGCCGCGCTTGCCGATGGGGCGACGCTTCAGGCGACCGTTTCCGGCACCCGCGAGGCGATTGCCGACACCGCGCTCGTCGCCGTGGTCGATCGCTCGGCGAACGCCAGCGCCTTCGCCATCGAGGCGATGCGTGCCGATCTCTCGGCGCTTTTGGGCGCGATCCCCTCAGGAAGCGCGACCGCGCTCGTTCTTTCCTCCGAGACCGGCGTGCCGGTTGCCTTCGGCGAGGGCGGAGCGGCAGCCGGCCGGCTGGCGCAGGGTCTCCAGCGCATTTCTTCCGCCGATGCGCTGGTGCCGGCCCTGACCGCAGCGCTCGAAGCCCTTGCGGGGCGCCCGGAAAGCCGCAAGGTGCTGGTCATTGCGACCGATGCGCGTTTCGGCCTGTCTTCGGGCATCGAGCAGGGTCTTGCCGAACGCATCAGGAGTGCCGGTATCGAGATCAACGCCTTCCTGTATCAGCCGAACGCGGCCGGGCCGGCGGTGGAATTTCTGGAAGGCCTCAGCCGTGTCGAGGCCGGGCGTGTCGTCGACCGCACCGGCCTGCAACGCCCCGGTGCCGAGGCGGACCTTGAACGGCTCGGCAATGCCGTCGGGCGCTATGTCGACATCATCATCGGCACGCGCGATGGCGGTGGGCTGCCGAACGCCTTCCGCGTCGTCGTCGCCTTCTCCGATGGCACGCGCGAATCCTTCACCGCCGAAGCCGCCCCAGGAACGCAGGCCGGACCGTCCACCGGAACACCGCCTCCAGCTGAACGCGACACCGCTCAGCGTCCCGCGGGCGAGCGCACTCTGGAAGTCGTCCGGCCGGAGGCAGAACCGAACCGCACCGAAGGCGGTCAGGCAGGTGGCGGCGCGGCAACGACAGCCCCGTCTTCCGGTGAACAGACGCCGGTCGAAGCTGCGCCGGGGCGCGGGCAAAGCCAGGGGATCCGGGGCTCCATCATGGATGTTCTGGCCGAATGGTTCCTGTCTTCGCCGATGCGCATGCTGTCTCTCGGCGTTCTTGTCGCGCTCGTCGTTGCACTGATCGTGCTGGCGCTCGTGACATCGCGCCGCCGCCCCGCCGCGCCCGCCGGCAGCGGGGCAGGGGCCGCGCCCGCACCGAGCTACGGCCCGAATGCCGCGGGGCCTGTCACTCCGTCAGCAGGGTCCGCCACGTCTCCCGCGGGGGCTGCGGCGACCGCTTCGGCAAGCATGCCACCCGCAGCATCGCCCGATCCCGGCACGGTCCGGCCTCAGGCGCCGCAGGAGCCCGTGCGCGCCGAAACGCGCGGCGACCCGGTCGGGCACACCGCCATCGTTCCGGAAACGCCGACACCGGCCGAGCCTGTCGTGGCTGCGCCGGCCGTCGTGGCCGC
>JAGRKQ010000138.1:0-1117 GCA_020442235.1 Hyphomicrobiaceae bacterium
GACGCCGGCTGGCCGCCAGGGCGATGAGATCGTCCGCCGTCTTGCCGACCGGCTTGTCGAAGTCGATCTGCTCGACCAGGCCGCGAACCTGCTTCAGCATCAGGTTGACAACCGTCTGACGGGGGTGGCCAAGGCCCAGGTCGCGGCTGATCTGGCGGTCATTTATCTGATGGACCACCGGCCGCGCGAGGCGCTGCATGTGATCCAGCAGACCCGTCTGTCGCATCTGCCCGAGCCCATCGAGCATCAGCGCCGCATCGTGGAAGCGCGGGCGCTGACCGATCTCGGCCGCGCGGAACTGGCGCTCCAGCTTCTGACGCCGCTTTCAGGCAGCGATGTCGACCGGCTGCGGGCCGAAGCCTATATCTCCGGCAACAAATGGCAGGAAGCGGCCGAGACGCTGGAACGCATGATGGGCGAGCGCTGGTCGGACACGGTGCCTCTGGCCGAGGCCGAACGGCTCGATGTGCTGCGGGCGGCGATTGCCTATTCGCTGGCCGGCGACGGCATCGGCCTCGACCGGCTGCGGCGCAAGTTTGCCGCCAAGATGTCCGACAGCCCGCATGCGCGCGCCTTCGATGTCGTCAGTGCGCCCATCGAGACGCGCGGCATCGAGTTCCGCGAAGTCGCCCGGCAGATTGCCTCTGTCGACACGATGCGCCAGTTCCTCAGCGATTATCGCAGCCAGTATGCCGGCCCGCCGGTGACCGAGGAGCAGCCCGCGGCGGCAACCCCGGCAAGCTGAACCTCATCCGCCCGTGTAGGATTGCACGAGGCTGCCGGCCACCATGTGCCAGCCGTCCACAAGCACGAAAAAGATCAGCTTGAAGGGCAGCGAGATCACGACCGGCGGCAGCATCATCATGCCCATCGACATCAGCACCGAGGCGACGACCAGGTCGATGATGATGAAGGGCACGAACAGCAGAAAACCGATCTCGAAGGCGCGGCGCAGCTCGGAGATCATGAAGGCCGGCACCAGAACGCGCAGTTCGATGGCTTCGGGCGTTTCGGGCCGCTCGCCGCCGGCAAGATCGAGAAAAAGCTGAAGATCCTGCTCGCGCACATGCCGGCGCATGAAGACGTGAAACGGTTCTGATGCGCGCTCGAAGGCCTC
>JAGRKQ010000138.1:1188-4296 GCA_020442235.1 Hyphomicrobiaceae bacterium
AAGCCGGTGAGGAAGAGGGCGAGCGAGACCATCACCGTGTTCGGCGGAGCGGTCTGAAGGCCGATGGCGGTGCGCAGCAAGGACAGCACCACGACGATGCGCGTGAAGCTCGTCACCATCACGAGGATGGACGGTGCCAGCGACAGGATGGTCAGCAGGAGAACGATCTGCACGGCGCGTTCGGTGACCGTGCCGTCTTCGCCGAAGCTGATCGAGACATCCTGCGCGAAGGCCGGTCCGGCAAGCGCCAACAGGCCAAACGCCCCGAGGATCGGGGCGCTGCGTTTCAGCCAGAAGGAGAGTTGCTGGGGTCGGCTCAAAGCGGAGGTTTCTTGGATGTGCCGGCGATCTCGCTCAGGAGGCGTTCCATCTCGTCATCGAGCGTATCGGCGATCGGGTCGTCTCCCCGTTTGGGTGCCGGGCTTTCAGAGGCAGGGCGCGGGGTCGCAGCCTCGATGTTGATCGTCGAGGCGCCTGCCGCCGGGCCGCGGCTCGGCGGACGCACGGCAATCGGATCGGCAGGTCGTGGCGTGGCCTCCGCCGGGTGCGGGTCCGGGCTTTCCTGCGCCAGCGGCGGGGTGTCGATGAGGTCGCGCAGCAGATCGTCGGCGCTGGATTCCTCGGGTTCATCGGTAACGCTCTCATCAGCGACTGGGGCGACGTCCGGCGTGCTGTGCACGCGCAGGGCATCCAGCGGATTGTCCGATAGAGCTTCGGGTTCGTCCTCATCCGTTTCGGCAAGATCGTCGAGATCCGGCAGTTCGGGCAAGGCCGGCGTTGCGGGCGCTTCGCCGATGGCCACACCGTCCGGGGCGGACGTGCTGTCCCCGATGTCTTCGTCGCTATCTTCGTCGCGCAAATGGTCGAGTTCGTCGCTGAGCGCGGCGTCGAGCGATTCCATCAAAAGCTCGTCGGTGGTGCGCAGATCGCCGTCATTGGCGGCCTGCGGCGGTGCGGCAACGGTCTCGGGTTCCGGTGCCGCCTCGCTGCGCGAGGCACCGAAGGGGCTGCGTGAGAAACCGGTGCGGCGGCGCAGTGCCTCCAGCGGGTTGTCGCGAATGCGGACCGGCTTTTCCGGCGTCGCCTCAACGGCGACTGCGGCGACAGGTTCCGGCTCGTCCGCCAGCGCCTCCAGCGGATCGTCCTCGATGATGGCGGGCTCTTGTGGTGTGAGATCCTCCACCGCCTCGGAGAGGGCGTCTTCGAGTTCTGTATCGAGATCCATCGGCACTTCGGATCCGGTGCCGGCAGCGGGAGACGCTTCCGGTTCCGGGGCTACCGGTTCAGGCTCGAAGGAGCGCTGGGCGCCAAAGACGCTGGCACTGGCGGCGGCCATGCCCGCGCCAGCGGCAGCGATGCCAGTGCCGGCGGCAGCGATGCCGGTTGCAAGCGTTCCGCCCGAGGTCTCGGCTTCGGCTTCAGGGGCATCTTCGGCCGGCATGCTTTCCGCGGCGGCCGGGCTTTCCTGCGGGCGCGGCCTTGCGGGGGCCGGAGCTTCGGCTGCGGGGGCTGAACGTCCGGCCTCCAGCGTCAGGCGGCGCAGATCGACGGAGATGCCGTTGAGGATCGAGCGCTCGATGACGACATCATCGCCGCCGCCGATCATGACGAGATGTTCCATCGCATCGCGGCGCACGAGAACGAGGCGCCGCTTGTTGTCGAGCGCAAGCGCCTCGACGACCTGCAGGCGCGGGCCCTTCTGCTTGTTGCCGGCCATCATGCTGGCGACGCCGAAACGGCGGATTGCCCAGGTGACGAGGAAGATCAGCGCCAGAACGAAGATGAGCGCCAGAAGGAACTGGGCGATATAGCCGCCGGTTTCGCCAAGAAGATCCTGAAGCACTACGCTGTCCTTCCCATGCGTGTGTTGACCCGAGCTTACGCGATTCTGTTGCCTGTCGCGCCGTATGGGACACTCTAGATGGACGGATGTTAACGGCCCGTTAACCATGAGGGCGGCAGATTTTGCCGGGTAGGAGCAAGGTGGCTCCGTCAGGCGAGACGGTCATGGGCATCACCAATCTGTCGCTGTTCAATGCGCTGAGAACCCAGATGCACTGGCATCAGGCGCGGCAGGCCGTGCTCGCCGAGAACGTCGCCAATGCCGATACGCCCGGCTACCGGGCGCGCGACATCGCCCGCGTCGACCATGAGGCGCGCATGCGCCCGCCGCAGGCCGGCGCCGTGACGCCGATGGTCACCAATGCCGGCCACATCGGCGCGCGGGGCATCGACCGCAATGGCGGCCAGGATGTGCGCCGGGTTTCCACCTTCGAGACGACGCCGGAAGGCAATTCGGTGAGCCTTGAAGAAGAGATGATGAAGGTTTCGGCCAACCAGCTCGATTTCCAGACGGCGGCCACCGTCTACCAGCGCTCCATCGGCCTTTTGCGCACCGCCATCGGGCGGCGTTGAGGCCTTTTGAGAAGGAGGACAGGCAATGGATTTCTTGAGAGCCCTGACCAGCGCGGCCTCCGGCCTTCGCGCCCAGTCCGGCCGCATGCGCATCATCGCGGAAAATCTCGCCAATGCCGATTCCACCGCGCAGACGCCGGGCGGCGATCCCTATCGCCGGCGCGTGCCGACCTTCGAGCAGGCGCTCGACCGGGAAACCGGTGCGGCGACCGTCGAGCTTGGCCGGGTTCGCCTCGACCGCAGCGACTTCCGCATGCGCTACGAGCCGGGCCATCCGGCCGCCGACGAGAACGGCTATGTGCGCATGCCGAACGTTTCCACGCTGGTGGAGAGCATGGACATGCGCAACGCGCAGCGCACCTACGAGGCCAATCTGAACGTCGTCACCGCGACGCGGCGGATGATCGCCCGCACCATCGACATCTTGAGGGCCTGAGGGCCGTAAGGGGAAGCTGAGATGACCACGACGCCCTATGCCGCCGCCAATGCCTATGCCGCGCTTCAGCGCGCGGCGAGTGCGGGCACCGAACAGCGCCCGGCCTCCGGCGCCGACCGTCCCGACTTTGCCGCGCTGTTGCAGGACACGCTCGGCTCCGTCGTCTCCCAGGGCAACACCATGGAGGCGCAGGCCGGCGGTTATCTTCAGGGGCGTTCCGACGTCGTCGATGTGGTGACGGCTGTGGCCGAAACCGA
>JAGRKQ010000139.1:0-4038 GCA_020442235.1 Hyphomicrobiaceae bacterium
CGCCTGGCTCATCAGGCGCGCCTGAAGGCCGGGAAGGGAATCGCCCATCTCGCCTTCCAGTTCGGCCCGCGGCGTCAGCGCGGCAACGGAATCGATCACCAGCACATCGACAGCGCCGGAGCGCACCAGCGTATCGGCGATTTCCAGCGCCTGCTCGCCCGCATCGGGCTGCGAGACGAGAAGGTCGTCGATATTGACGCCCAGCTTGCGGGCATAGACCGGATCGAGCGCGTGTTCGGCATCGATGAAGGCGCAGATGCCACCGGTTTTCTGCGCTTCGGCAACCGTGTGCAGGGCGAGCGTCGTCTTGCCGGAGGATTCCGGCCCGTAGATCTCCACGATGCGCCCGCGCGGCAGGCCGCCAATACCGAGCGCAATGTCGAGGCCGAGCGAGCCGGTGGACACCGCCTCGATCTCCAGCGCCTCTCCGGCACCGAGCCGCATGACCGACCCCTTGCCGAAAGCCCGTTCGATCTGGGAGAGCGCCGCGTCGAGCGCCTTGGTCTTGTCCATGCCCTGCCCTTCAACCAGCCGCAGTGTGGATTGCGCCATTGCCGTCATGTCCTTCTTTCACGCGCCCGCGATTCCCGCAACCGGCGCCATACCCTCATGACGGGTATATGTACCAGCTTTGTTCACTGAGAACAAGAAGGGAACGAAGAAAATCAGGCGGCGTCCGAAAGAACCTTTTTCAAGGCCTCCAGAAGCTGCGCCATGGTGAAGGGCTTCGGCAGGAAGGCGAAGTCCTCATCATCGGGCAGATTGCGCTCGAAGGCATCCTCGGCATGGCCGGAAACGAAGATGAAGCGCAGCGAGGGACGGGCCTTGCGTGCTTCGCGCAGAAGGCTCGGCCCGTCCATTTCCGGCATCACGACGTCGGAGAGAACGACGGAAATCTCGTCGCCGATTTCCTCAAGAAGCTCCAGCGCCTCAAGACCGGTGGCGGCCTCGTGCACTTCATAGCCGGAGGTGCGCAGCTGCATGGAATTGATCGCGCGCACCGAATCCTCGTCCTCGACAAGCAGGATGGTGGCGCTGCCGGTCAGATCGCTCTGGATGGAAGGGGTTTCGCCGGCGCTCAGTTCGGGCTCCTCGCCCTCCTGCGGGATGTGGCGCTTCAACAGGATGCGGAAGGTCGTGCCCTTGCCGATCTCGCTGTCGAGATAGATGAAGCCGCCGGTCTGCTTGACGATGCCATAGACGGTGGAAAGGCCCAGCCCCGTGCCGCTGCCCACTTCCTTGGTGGTGAAGAAGGGCTCGAAGATCTTCTCGCGGATTTCCGGGGCGATGCCGGTGCCGGTGTCGGAGACCTCGCAGGCGACGTAGTCGGCCGGGGTGAAACCTTCGTAATCCAGCGCGCGTGCGTCCTCCGCGGTGATGTTGCGGGTGCGGATGGTGACGACGCCTCCGCCGGGCATGGCATCGCGCGCATTGACGACGAGATTGATGATCACCTGCTCGAACTGGTTGAGATCGGCCAGCACCGGCCACAGATCGCGCCCATGGACGAAATCGAGCTTCACGCTCTCCCCGACAAGCCGGTTCAGCGTCATCGAGAGGTCGGAGACGACATCGTTGAGGGCCAACACCGTGGGGCGCAGCGTCTGCTTGCGCGAGAAGGCGAGGATCTGGCGCACCAGAACGGCCGCGCGATGGCTGATCTGGGTGATCTGGTTGATATAGGTGAAGGAAGGATCGCCCTCGGGATGGTTCAGCGCCAGAAGATTGGCGTTGCCCATGATCGCCTGAAGCAGGTTGTTGAAGTCGTGCGCCACGCCGCCGGCAAGCTGGCCGAAGGCCTGCATCTTCTGCGTCTGGGTAAACTGGCGCTCCAGCGCCTTCTGGTCGGAGGTGTCGATGATATAGGCGATCACCGCTTCTTCGCCGCCGCCGCCATCCGTCACCGGCGACAGGAAGACGCGCCCGTGCCGGTCCGCCCCGCCCTTCAGCGCCACTTCCACAGACGGCTCGTCCGCCTTGCCGGATGCGGCCGATGCCAGCGCCGTCCCGAGCGCCTCGCGGCTGTTCTCATCGACAAGCGCGCACAAGGTGCCGCCGGCGGCATTGTCGAGCCCCTCGAACATGCGCGCAAAGGGTGCGTTCGTCTTGACGATCTGTCCGCTCTCATCGCAGGCGGCAATCGCGATCGGCGTGTTGTTGAAGAAGCGGGTGAAGCGCACCTCCGCCGCGCGCAGGGCCTCTTCGCCCGCCGCCCCCTCGGTGCGGTTGAGAACGAGCGTGCGCGAAGAGCCGGGCACGCCTTCGGTGCTGACCGGAACCCGGTGGAACAGGCGCACCGGCATGGAGCGGCCATCGCGGCGCAGGAAGTCGAGATCGAGGATCTCCACATGCCCCTCGCCCGGCTGGCTGGCGGTGCGGCGCAAAAGCGCCCCGCCATCGCCGGCGCAGAGCCGGTCCAGCGTCATGCCCTCGCGGTCGACGACGGCAAGATCATAGCCGAGCCAGTCGGCGAGCGTGGCGTTGATGTAGCCGACATCGCCGCTTGGCTCGACCGAGAAGAAGCCCGCCGGTGCGTGATCGAGAAAATCGACCGCTTCCTGCAAATCGAGGAACAGGGTTTCCTGGCGCGAGCGTTCGCGGGAAATGTCGGCAATGTCCCAAAGCGCCCCGCCGCCATCGAGCGGACGGGCGCGCACGCGGAACCAGCGCGATCCGCCGCCGGGGGCGCTCGCAAGCCGGATTTCTTCCGTGCCGCCATGCCCCGAGCGGGCGGCATTGGCCAGCCGGAACATCGCCTCGGCAGCGGCAGCCTCCGACCCCAGAATGCGTTCCGGCGGCGGCACATGGCCATCGCTCTCAAGCCCCAGAAGCTGGCGGTAGGCCGCATTGGCATAGCTCACCGCCCCGGCGGCGTCGGTCATGGCCACCCCGTCGGGATGCGCGTCGAGCCCGGCACGGCCGATGTCGTCGGACCCCTCGGCCGGACGGCCGATGAGGCCAAGCGCCAGGGCGACGAGCGACAGGACGCCGATCCCGGCCAGAACGAAGAGAACGGCAAGCGAAACAGGCTCGATCACCGCACGTCCGAAGGCGCCATAGGCGATCGCTCCGGCAATGGCGACCAGCGCCAGAACGGCCGCCGGCCAGAGCCGTATGCGCCGGCCTTGCCCGGACGAGGGGGCCGGAAAGCGGGACGCGGGCACGTCGGACATCACGGTGCCTTTCGCTGCGGTCGAATCACAGATCGAGGATAGTGGATCATGACGCGGGACGCATCGGATCGGTCAGAAAATGACAGTGTCTTGCCTGCACCCATGTTCACCGGGCCCTGCGCCGTCTGCGATCGCGCAGGCGCATGACGAAGCCGATGACTTCCGCCACCGCCTTGTAGTGCTCGGCCGGAATTTCCTGGTCGATCTCGACGCTTGCATAAAGCGCACGCGCCAGAGGCCGGTTTTCGACGATCGGCACATCGGCGCCGCGCGCCGTCTCGCGGATCCTGAGGGCCAGGGCGTCGACACCCTTGGCCAGGCAGAGCGGCGCCGGCATGCCGGCCTCGTATTTCAGTGCGACGGCATAATGGGTCGGGTTGGTGATGACGACGGTCGCATCCGGCACCTGCGCCATCATGCGCCGGCGCGAGCGTTGCAGGCGGATCTGGCGCAGCTTGGCCTTGATCGTCGGATCGCCTTCCTGCTGCTTGTATTCGTCCTTGACCTCGCGCACGGTCATCTTCTGCTTCTGGAACCAGCGCCACTTCTGATAGGCGAAATCCGCCGCGCCGAAGAGGAACATCAGCGCCAGAACGGCAATGAAGACACGCACGGCAACCGCGATGGTTGCCGGCAGGATCTGCGAGACATCGGTGAAGACGATCGCGTCCAGCCGGTCGCGTTCCGGCCAGACGGCAACCCAGATCGCCGTCGAAACGAGGCCGATCTTGGCAATGCCCTTGGCAAAGTTGACGAGGCTTTCCTTGGAGAACAGCCGCTTGAAACCGGCCAGCGGCGACACCTTGGAAAACTTCGGCGTGATCGGATCGAGCGACCAGACCGGCATGTGCTGGGCAAGATTTCC
>JAGRKQ010000139.1:4095-5582 GCA_020442235.1 Hyphomicrobiaceae bacterium
AGCCGGTAGGTGAGCTGGACGAGCGCATGCGGATCGACCGCCAGCGTGCCGGCATGCTGAAGGACGCCGCCCAGCACCCCGGACAGATTGTGCGCCGCCGGACCGGCAAAGACGAGAAGCGAGAGCGCCGCCCCGGCCATGACGAAGAAGGACGACAGTTCCTGGCTTTTGGCGACATCGCCGCGTTTGTGGGCTTCCTCGAGTTTTCGTTGGGAAGGGTCTTCTGTTTTTTCCGACTCGTCGGCTTCCTCGGACATCAGGCGCCCCTCCTCAGTTCACCAGAAGAAGGCCGAAATACCGGGCCACGTGGTCGAGATAGAGCGTCATCAGCGCTGCCAGAAGAACGCCCAGAAGCACGAAACCGCCGATGATGTTGAGCGGCATCGCGATGATGAAGATCTGAAGCTGCGGCATCAGCCGCGAGAGCAGGCCGAGCCCCAGATAGAAGATCAGGCCGAAGACGATGAACGGCGCCGAGATCTGGATCGCCACCTTGAAACTGTCGCCGACCAGCCGCGTCGCCATCTCCGCCATGTCGCCGAAAGGCATCAACACCCCCGGCGGATAGACCGCGAAGGAATCGAGCAGCCCCCCGATCGCCAGATGATGCAGATCGGAAGCAAAGATCAGCGCCATGCCGACGAGCGCCATGAAATTGCCGATCAGCGCGCCCTGCACGCCCTGGCTCGGATCGACGTTGAGCGCAAAGCCGAGCCCCATCTGGAAGGCGATGGTGTTGCCCGCAGTCGACATGGAAGAAACCACGAGCCGCACCAGAAGACCGAGCGCAATCCCGATCAGAAGCTCGGTCAGAAAGGCGGCAAGCACGGCCAGAATAGCTTCCGGCAGCCGCGGCAGCGACGGCGCGATGGCCGGGTAGAGAACGAGCGTCGTCGTCAGCGCGAAAACGAGCCGGATGCGCATGGGAAAATACCGCTCGCCGAGCGAGGGCAGCAGCATCGCCAGCGCCCCGATGCGGGCGAACATCAGGAGAAACAGCCAGGCAATCTCGGGCAGGATGGTGATCGTCATGCCGGACCGCGCGTGCCTTCCTTGTCATGCGTGACCGCATCGCCTTATCTGCGACGCACCGCGCTTCCATCGCCCTAGCCGGCAATGATTCGGGCAGCCACGCGATCCATGTAGTTTGCAAGCGTGGCGCCCATGAACGGAAGGGCGATGACGAGGGTGATGAAGATCGCCAGAATCTTCGGCACGAAGACGAGGGTCATTTCCTGCACCTGCGTCAGCGCCTGAAGCAGACCGATAAGGACGCCGACCGCCAGCCCGACGAGCATCAAGGGCGCTGAGACATAGATCAGGACGGCAACGCCGTCGCGGGCAAAGTCGAGAACTTCCGGTCCGCTCATGGCGCCTCCTCCCCTCAGATCGGCATCCGCATGATTTCTTCGTAGGCGGAGATCACCTTGTCGCGCACCGAGACGAGGGTCTCGAGCGCGACTTCGGTTTCGGCCACAGCCGTCACC
>JAGRKQ010000140.1:0-4728 GCA_020442235.1 Hyphomicrobiaceae bacterium
CACCGGGAGCAAAACCAAATAGGGACGGCGCGGCGGCTTGCCGCCAGCCTGGTTTTCGAGGCAGTCGTCCGGGTCGGTTGCTTGAGGCGCACGGCAACGTGCGTCCCAGATGAATGGCCGCCACGCCGCCGCCGCTTCGCCGGCTGCGGCCCTACAGAACCCGGCTTACAGGCCGGCTGACACTTCTCCCCAGGCTTGTCCACAGGCCGCGCACCGTCTGAACTGTGCCGGCACGCGGGCAAAATACGCATTTCAACCGAACCTTTACCTTGATCAGGGATGAATGGCGGAACGGGGGTCCTGTCTCCGTCCGTAACGATGCGCGTTGTCATCCCATAAAATCCCATGCTATCCCATCTGCCATATTCCAATGTGTTCGAGACCGGCGGGAACAAGCCGGCCGATGCGTTTGGAAGAGGGGGTGCCGCTCGCGGCGCCTGGGCAGACAACGGGGTCTACGGGGTGCCGGGACTCCCAGCCTTCAGGGCGGGAGATGCAGCTTTTCGTTTCGTCTTACGTGATGCGGTTCGACAAGAAGGGGCGGGTCAGCGTGCCGGCACCCTTTCGGACAACCCTCACCGCGGACGGTTATCCTGGCCTCTATCTCATTCCGACGCTGGAACGCACGGCGCTGGACGCCGGCGGCAACCGCCTGATGGCGCAGTTCGACGCCAAGCTTTCGGCGCTCGATCCGACCTCGCGCGAACACGATCTCCTGACGGCGGTCTTCTACGGCCAGAGCGAGATTGCCGGCTTCGACCCGGAAGGGCGCATCAGCCTGTCGGAACGGATGCGTTCGCTGGCCGGGTTGACCGATCAGGCGGTCTTCGTGGGCAAGGGTCACAAGTTCCAGATCTGGTCGCCGGAGCGGCACGAAGCCTATCTCGATACGGCTCTGGACAAGGCGCGCCAGGTGCTGTGGGGCACGGATGCGGCGAGCGGGGGCGTGTCATCATGAGCGCTGTCAGCGCCCCGCACATTCCCGTGCTTCTCGGCGGCGTGCTCAAGGCGCTGTCCATCGCGCCGGGTCAGACCGTCGTCGACGGCACCTTCGGAGCGGGCGGCTACAGCGGGGCTTTTCTTGAAAAAGGCGCCAGGGTCATCGCCTTCGACCGCGATCCGCGCGCCATCGCCGGCGGCGCAGAACTGGCCGCAAAGCACCCGGGCCTCACGCTGATCGAGGCGCCTTTCGGCACCATGGCCGAGGAACTTTCGGCGCGGGGCATCGGCGGCGTCGACGCGGTCGTGCTCGACATCGGCGTTTCCTCCATGCAGCTCGATCAGGCTGAACGCGGCTTTTCCTTCCGCCTGCAAGGTCCGCTCGACATGCGCATGGGCGCGGATGGGACGAGCGCGGCCGACATCGTCAACGAGGCCGATTTCGCCGAACTGGCCGAGATCTTCCACCTTTATGGCGAGGAGCGCTTCGCCGGTCCGATCGCCCGCGCCATCGTGCGCCGGCGCGAACAGAAAGCCTTCACGACCACCACGGATCTGGCCGATCTCGTTGCCGCCAGCGTTCCGCGCCGGGGCAAGGAGGTCATCCATCCGGCAACCCGCGTCTTCCAGGCGCTGCGGATCGCGGTGAATGACGAGCTTGGCGAGCTGGTGCGTGCGCTCGATGCCGCTGAAGCGCTCCTCAAAGAGGGCGGCATTCTCGCCGTCGTCACCTTTCATTCGCTCGAAGACCGGATCGTGAAGCGGTTTCTTTCGAGCCGCTCGGAGACCCGCGCGGGCGGCTCGCGGCACATGCCCGAGCAGGCGGTCGCGCCGGCGACCTTCGAGGCCGTCCCGCGTCGTCCGGTCTTGCCGGACGATGCCGAAATGGCGGCCAATCCGCGGGCCCGATCGGCCAAGCTGCGTTACGGCACCCGCACCGCCGCGCCTTTGCGGATCTCCGATCCGCGTGAGCTTGGCCTTCCCCGTTCCGTTCACCTCATGCGCCAGGGAATCTGAGCGATGCGTTTCATCGATGTGACCTGTCTCGGCCTTGCCATCATCGGCGCCATCGGGGTCTACCACGTCAAGCACAACGTCGAAGACGCGCAGAACGAGCGCGTGCGCCTGGAGCGCCAGATTGCGGCGGACCGGGAAGCCATCGGCCTGCTGCGCACCGAATGGTCGCTGCTCAACCAGCCCGAACGCATCCAGCGCCTGGTCGCCCAGCTTCAGCCGGTGATCGGGCTTCAGCCGGTGACCATCGAGCAGATTGCCGGCCTTGATGAACTGCCGATGCGCCCGCTCGATTTCACCCCGCAAGGGCAGGATGGACGCTATGGCGGCTATGCCGGGCTTGCGCCCGAGGCCGTTCCGACCGGTGAGGCGGTGCAATGACGACGTCGCGCGGAGATCACATGCGCCGGTGGATCCGGCAGGCGCGCGACTGCCAGGGGCTCGCCTGCGAGCCCCAGGGGGCGGGTGAACAGGCCGCGATGGCCGTTCAGCCGGCGCCGCAGATCAGTCTTGAAGGATCGCGCAAATCGGCGCTCGGCCAGGCCCGTTCGCGTCTGGCGCTGATCGTTGCCACCGTGGCGCTGGTCTATGCCGCCATTGGCGGACGGCTCGTCCAGCTGGCCGGGTCCGAAGCGCCCGAGCGGGTGCGTTCGGCTTCGGTCGATCTCGTCCTGTCGGCGGCGCGGCCCGATATCGTCGACCGCAATGGCGAGCTTCTTGCCACCGACGTGCCCTCGATTGCCATCGTCGCCGATCCGGCGGTGATGGTCGATCCGGCGGAAGCCGTCGACAGCCTCGGCCGGGTGCTGCCGGAAATCGACCGCGAGACCCTTCTGTCGCGCTTTACCTCCGACAGCCGCTTTGCCTGGGTGGCGCGCGAGGTGACGCCGCCGATGCGCGATGCGGTGCATCATCTCGGCATTCCCGGCATCGCCTTTCGCGACGAAAGCCGGCGCTTCTATCCCGGCGGCCCGACGGCGGCGCACATCCTCGGCGCGGTCAATGTCGATCATGTCGGCATTTCCGGCATCGAGCGGATGCTGAACGACACCGGCATCCGCGAGCTACAGACCTTCGGCCTTGTCGGCGGCGGGGAAGCGGAAGCGCTGGCACCGGTCCGCCTTTCCATCGATCTCAGGGTTCAGCACGCGGTGCGTGATGAACTTCAGCAGGCGATGCAGCGCTATTCGGCCGCCGCCGCCGTCGGCATCGTCATGGATGTCACAACGGGCGAGATCGTCGCCATGGTCTCGGTGCCGGATTTTGATCCCAACAACCGCGCCGAGGCGATCGACAACACCCGCTTCAACCGGGCCAGCGACGGTGCTTTCGAGCTGGGATCGGTGATGAAGGTCTTCACCATCGCCGCCGCGCTGGATGCCGGTGCCGTCGATGTCGACGACAGCTTCGATGCCCGCAACCCGATCCAGATCGGCAGCGCCCGGATCGGCGATTTCCACGGCCGCAATCGCTTCCTGACGGTGCCGGAAGTCTTCATCTACTCGTCCAACATCGGCACGATCCGCATCGCCCAGCAGTTGGGCACGCCCGGCCTTCGCGCCTATTTCGAGCGGTTCCACCTGACCACCCGGCTCGATTTCGACATCAACGAGGTGGCCACGCCCGTGCAGCCGCGCGAATGGACCGCGCTCGATGCCGCCGTTGCCTCCTTCGGCCATGCCATGACGACGACACCCTTGCAGGTGGCGGCGGCGGGTGCGGCCGTCATCAATGGCGGCACCTATTATCCGCCAACGCTTTATCCACGCTCGGCCGAAGAGGCGCGGGCGGTTGGCGAACAGGTGCTCTCGCCCGAGGTCAGCGCCCTGATGCGCTCCATGTTCCGCCTCAATGTGGAGCGCGGTTCAGGCCGCCGGGCCGCCGCCGAAGGGTTCGATGTCGGCGGCAAGACCGGCACGGCGGAGAAGATCGTCAACGGCGCCTATGACGAGAATGTGCGCATCAACTCCTTCCTTGCCGGCTTTCCGATGTCCGATCCGCGTTACGTGGTGATGGTGACCATCGACGAGCCGCAGCCCGAGGAAGGCCAGCGCTACGCAACCGCCGGTCTCAACGCCGCGCCGACGGTCGGCGCGATCATCCGGCGCATCGGTCCCATGCTCCAGATCGGCGGCGGAATTGCCGGGATGGGTGACGGGGCGGTCCGGATCACATACTAAGGCTGGCGGGAACGACCAAAGCTTCGGATTCGCCCTCGATGACCATGCCATTTTCGGGCCTGAAGGTCCTTTCCGCCGAAGGCGTCACACTTCACGTTGCCGGACTGGCCATCGACAGCCGCGCGGTCGAGCCGGGGTTTCTGTTCATTGCCGTGCCCGGCGCCAGGGTCGATGGCGCGGCCTTTATTCCCCAGGCGCTCGATCGCGGCGCAACGGCGATCCTGACCGCACCGGGCGTTACTGGTGTTCCCGAAGGCATCACGCACATCGAAAGCGCCGATCCGCGCCGGCTCGGGGCGCTGCTTGCCGCGTCATTCTATGGGGCCCAGCCGGAAACTGTGGTTGCCGTCACCGGCACGTCCGGCAAGACGTCGGTTGCCAATTTCGCCCGGCAGATCTTTGAAAAGGCCGGCCACAGCGCGGCCGCGCTTGGAACGCTCGGCCTCACCCTGAAAGACGGCACGCGGGAAGGCAGCCTGACGACGCCCGATCCGGTGGCGCTTCAGGCCTTTCTCGCCGAACTGGCGGCCGACGGCATCACCCATCTGGCGATGGAAGCCTCCTCTCACGGCCTCGACCAGCGCCGGCTCGACGG
>JAGRKQ010000140.1:4840-12276 GCA_020442235.1 Hyphomicrobiaceae bacterium
GCTCCGGCGGCGATCTGGTCGGACGACATCCACGGCATGCGTGCGGTCGATCTTGTCCGCCGTTCCGGGCGGCCGGTGATGAGCGTCGGCACCGAAGAGGCGGCCGATCTGCATCTTTCTGTCCTCAAGGCCGATGCGGGCGGGCAGACGCTGGAACTGCTGCACAAGGGCGTTGCGCGGACGGTGCATCTGCCGCTGGTCGGCTCGTTCCAGGCGTCCAATGCCGTGCTTGCGGCGGCGCTGTGCCATCTGGCCGGCGTTCCCCTCGAAACGGCGCTGGCGGCGCTGGAAACCCTCGGCGGCGTGCCGGGCCGTCTGGAGCGGATTGGCGCAACGGCACGCGGCGGGGCGGTGTTTGTCGATTATGCCCACAAGCCCGAGGCGGTCGTGAACGTTCTGGAAGCGCTCAGGCCCTTCACGCGGCGCCGGCTGTCCATCGTCATCGGCGCCGGCGGCGATCGCGATGCCGGCAAACGCCCGCTGATGGGCGAAGCGGCCCTTCGTCTTGCCGACCGGGTGATCGTCACCGACGACAATCCGCGCAGCGAAGACCCGGCCGACATCCGCCGGCAGGTCCTCGCCGGTGCGCCGGGCGCGGAAGAGATCGGTGACCGGCGGTTTGCCATCCAGAAGGCGGTTTTCGACCTTCAGGACGGGGATATTCTGGTCATCGCCGGCAAAGGGCACGAGACCGGACAGACCATCAACGGGGTCAAGCACCCCTTCGACGACCGCGAGGAAGCGCGCAAGGCCATCGCCGCCTGCCGCGCCTGAAGGAGAGGCCGGATGCCGACGCTCTGGACGCCTGAGGAAATCGCCGAAGCCACCGGCGCGCCGCTGCCGCAAGGGGCCGGGCCGGTGCTGGGCGTCTCCATCGACAGCCGCACGCTGGAACCAGGCGATCTCTTCGTGGCGATCCGCGGCGATACCCATGACGGCCATGCCCATGTCGCCGCGGCGCTGGAGGCCGGTGCCGCCGGAGCGCTGGTCGACCGTGCCGGGCTGGCAACGCTCGGAGCCGTTGCCGGGCCGCTTTATGTGGTTGAGGAAACGCTGGCGGGGCTGTGCGATCTGGCGCGGGCGGCGCGGGCGCGTTCGCAAGGCAAGATCGTTGCCGTCACCGGTTCGGTCGGCAAGACCGGCACCAAGGAAGCCCTCAGAACGGTGCTCTCCCATGCCGGCGAGACCCACGCCTCCGACAAGTCCTACAACAATCACTGGGGCGTTCCCCTGTCGCTGGCGCGACTGCCGAAAAAGGCCGCGTTCGGCGTTTTCGAGATCGGCATGAACCATGCCGGCGAGATCACGCCGCTCGTTGCCCTGGTGCGTCCGCATGCGGCGATCGTGACGACGGTGCAGCCGGTGCATCTGGAATTCTTCGACGGGCTCGCAGGCATTGCCGAGGCCAAGGCCGAAATCTTTTCCGGGCTCGTCGAAGAGGGGGTCGCCGTCATCAATGGCGATATCGAGTTCGCCGGTCTTCTCGCCGAGCGCGCCCGTGCGGCAGGGGCCGGTCAGGTTCTCACCTTCGGGGAGGGGGCGAACAATGACGCCGTCCTGAAGCGGGTCGCGCTTCTGCCTGACTGCTCGACGGCGGAAGCGGTGATCGACGGCGTTGCCGTTGCCTTCAAGGTCGGGATGCCGGGCCGGCATGTCGTGCTCAATGCGCTGGCCGTGCTCACCACGGTCAAGGCGCTCGGGGTCGATCTTGCGCGCGCGGCGCTGGCGCTGGCGACCCTGACGGCGCCGGAGGGGCGGGGGCGGCGCATCGAGCTTGCCACCCATGGCGAGCCGATCCTGCTCATCGACGAAAGCTACAACGCCAATCCGGCCTCCATGCGCGCTGCGCTCGATGTTCTGGCGGCCGCACCGACCGGGCTGCGCGGCCGGCGCATCGCCGTTCTCGGCGACATGCTGGAACTTGGCGCTGAAAGCGCGGCCTTCCACGCCGGACTGGCCGAACCCATCAGCACGGCCGGTGTCGACCGGGCCTATCTTGCCGGCGAATCCATGCGCTTTCTCTGGCGCGCTTTGCCGGCGGCCATCCGGGGCGCCCATACCCTTCGATCTGCCGAACTCGTCGATGCGCTTCTTGGCGAACTTGCGCCGGGAGACGTGGTCGTGGTCAAAGGCTCGGCAGGATCGCGCATGGGCCTCATCGTCGAGGCCCTTCGCGCCCGTTACGCCAAGCCTTCCGGCAGCCCCAACTGAGCGAGCCGACCGTTCAAAATGCTTTACTGGCTATCCACCTTCGCCGAGGCGATCCCGATCCTCAACGTCTTCCGCTACATCACCTTCCGCACCGGCGGCGCGGTGATGACGGCGATGCTGATCCTCTTCCTCTTCGGCCCGGCGATGATCCGCTCGCTGCGCGTGCGTCAGGGCAAGGGCCAGCCGATCCGCGAGGACGGGCCGCAGGGCCATCTTTTGACCAAGAAGGGCACGCCCACCATGGGCGGGCTGATGATCCTCACCAGCCTTGCGATCTCGACGCTGCTCTGGGCCGACCTCAGCAATCCGCATGTGTGGATCGTGCTCGGGGTGACCGTCGGCTTCGGCATGATCGGCTTTTACGATGACTTCCTGAAGGTGACGAAGCAGTCGCACAAGGGCTTTTCCGGCCGGGCGCGGCTGAGCGTCGAAGCGCTGATTTCCGGTGTTGCCGTCTTTGCGCTGACGCAGGTGACCGCCGGCGATCTCGGTTCGGCGCTGACCTTCCCCTTCTTCAAGGATTTCGTCCTCAATCTGGGGCTGTTCTTCATCCCCTTCGGCATCATCGTCATTGTCGGGGCCGGCAATGCGGTCAATCTCACCGACGGGCTCGACGGCCTTGCCATCGTTCCGGTGATGATCGCGGCGGCGACCTTCGGGGCGATCGCCTATCTCGCCGGCAATGCGGTCTTTGCCAATTATCTCCAGATTCACGGCACGCCGGGCACGGGCGAGCTTCTGGTGCTGTGCGGTTCGCTCGTCGGTGCTGCGCTCGGCTTCTTGTGGTTCAACGCGCCGCCGGCGCAGATCTTCATGGGCGACACCGGATCCCTGGCGCTTGGCGGACTTCTCGGCACCGTCGCGGTCGCCACCAAGCACGAGATCGTGCTGGCCATCGTCGGCGGACTGTTCGTGCTCGAAGCGGCTTCGGTGATCATTCAGGTGACCTCCTACAAGCTGACCGGCAAGCGCGTCTTCCGCATGGCGCCGATCCATCACCATTTCGAGCAGCTCGGCTGGACCGAGCCGCAGGTGGTCATCCGCTTCTGGATCATTTCCATCGTGCTTGCCCTCATCGGGCTGGCGACCCTGAAGCTGCGCTGAGCCATGACCCCGGTCACGACCTTTTCCGGTAAGTCGCTGGCGCTGTTCGGCCTTGGCGGCTCGGGGCGGGCGACGGCGCGTGCGCTCGTGGCGGGCGGCGCAGATCTCGTCGTCTTCGATGACAAGGCCGAGAGCGTCGAGGCCGCGCGTGCGGAAGGCTTGGATGCGCGCGATCTCAGAACGCTCGACTGGTCCGGCATCGACGCGCTGATCCTGTCGCCGGGCGTGCCGCTCACCCATCCCGAACCGCACTGGTCGGTGATACTGGCGCAGGCCGCCGGCGCTCCGGTGATCGGCGATGTGGAGCTTTTCGTGCGCGAGCGGCGGGCGCTTGCGCCCGGCTCACCCTTCGTCGCCATCACCGGCACCAACGGCAAGTCGACCACGACGGCGCTGATCGCCCACATTCTCAAGACCGCGGGACGGGACGTTCAACTGGGCGGCAATATCGGCACGCCGGTTCTGGCGCTCGAGCCGCCGGCAGAGAACCGTGTGCATGTCGTGGAGTGCTCCTCCTACCAGATCGATCTGGCGCCGACGCTCGATCCTTCGGTCGGGCTGCTCCTGAACCTTGCCATCGACCACATCGACCGGCACGGCAGCTTTGAACATTACGGCGCGGTGAAGGAGCGGCTTGTCGCCGCATCGGATCATGCGGTGATCGGAGTGGACGATGCGGCCAGCACAGCGGTGCTGTCGCGCCGGCGCCTTTCCGGCAAGCCGGCGAGCGCCATTTCGCATCATCTTCCCGCTGCGAAGGATGCGCCTTCGGACGGCGTCTTCGCCGATGGCACGCTGATCGTCGTCCTCAAGGACGGAGCGGCGCGGGTGGTGGCCGATCTTGCCGGTCACAAGGCCCTGCGCGGTGCGCACAACATGCAGAACGCATCGGCCGCCGTTGCCGCCTGCCTGGCGCTTGGGCTTGAAGATCGCGCAATTGCCGCAGGCCTTGCCAGCTTTCCCGGCCTTGCCCACCGCATGGAGCCTCTCGGCAGCATCGGAAACGTTCTTTTCGTCAATGATTCCAAGGCGACCAATGCCGACGCGGCGGCGCGGGCGCTCGACAGCTATGAACGCATCTACTGGATCGCCGGCGGACGGGCCAAAAGCGATGGAATCGATCCGCTTAACGGATTTTTTTCCAAGATCGTCAAAGCCTATCTGATCGGAGAGGCGATGGAGCGCTTCGCCGGGACGCTGCAAGGCAAGGTGGAGACCGTGATGGCGGGCGATCTTGCGAGCGCGACCCGTCTGGCGCTTGCCGATGCCCTTTGCGATGCGGGACGCGATCCGGTGGTGCTTCTGTCGCCGGCCTGTGCGTCCTGGGACCAGTTTGCCAGTTTCGAGGCGCGGGGGGAGGCCTTCCGGCGCCTCGTCGACGAGGCAAGACGCGCCGGAGAGTGACATCGTGATGCTCAGCCGTACGCAACGGACACCGCTCGCCGAATGGTGGTGGACGGTGGACCGCATGCTGATCTTCTTCATCGGCGCGCTCATCGTCATCGGTGTCATGCTGTCGCTGGCGGCCAGCCCGCCGGTGGCGCGCACGCTGCGCATGGCGAATGAATTCGCCTTCGTGCAGAAGCATTTCATCTTCCTCGGCCTGGCGATCCCGCTGATGCTCGGCGTTTCGATGCTGTCCGACGTCTGGCTGCGGCGCGTGGCGCTAGGCGTCTTTCTCGTTGGCCTTGTCGGCGTGGCGGCTACGCTCGTCGTCGGTGCGGAGGTCAAGGGCTCGACACGCTGGCTCGATCTCGGGCCGGTGAACATCCAGCCCTCGGAAGTGCTCAAACCCGGCTTCTTCGTCGTCACGGCCTTTCTTCTTGCCGAGGCGGGCAAGAACCCCGAACTCAGGCTGACGCTGATCAGCGTGGCGCTTTACGGGCTCGTCGCCCTGCTTCTGGTGCTTCAGCCCGACATCGGCCAGACGATGCTCATCACCGCCGTCTGGGGGGCGATGCTCTTCATCGGCGGCCTGCCGCTGGCCTGGGCCATCGGTGCCGGTCTTGCCGGCATCGGCGGTCTTGCCGGGGCCTATTTCTTCGTGCCGCATGTCACCGGACGCATCGACCGTTTTCTCGATCCGTCCACCGGCGACACCCACCAGACCGACCGGGCGATCGATTCCTTCCTTGCCGGGGGCTGGTTCGGACGCGGGCCGGGCGAGGGGATCGTCAAGGATCACCTGCCCGACAGCCACACCGATTACGTCTTTGCGGTTGCGGCGGAAGAATTCGGCATCATCCTATGCCTTGCGATTGCCCTGATCTTCGCGCTACTCGTCCTGCGCGGTCTGATGCACGCCTTGAACGAGGAAGACCCCTTCCGCCGGCTGGCGCTGGCGGGGCTCGTCCTTTCCCTCGGCGCGCAGGCCGGAATCAACATGGGGGTGAACCTCGACCTTCTGCCGGCCAAGGGCATGACGCTGCCGTTCATTTCATATGGCGGTTCGTCGCTCCTGTCGGTATCGCTGACGGCGGGCATGCTGCTCGGTCTGTCGCGACGGCGGGCCCGGCGCTCGCGGTTCAGGGTCGAGAGCCCGGGTCTTGCAAGGGCAAGGCTGGCCTGAGGAACGGGCATGGCAGTTTTTCTCGTTGCCGCCGGGGGGACCGGCGGTCACCTCTTTCCCGCCGAGGCGCTGGCCCAGGAGCTGGAAGCGCGCGGCCATGAGGTGCAGCTCGTCACCGACGAGCGCGCGCGGCGCTTCGGCGGCGCCTTTGCCAGCGACGACGTGCATGTGGTCGCCTCGGCAACGCTCTCCTCGCGCAATCCCCTGGCGCTGATGCGGCTGGCGATCACGCTCGTGCGGGGCTTCCTGCAATCGCGAAAGCTGCTGAAGGCCCTGAAGCCGGCGGCCGTCATCGGCTTTGGCGGGTATCCGACCCTGCCGCCCCTGATGGCGGCGCAGATCGGCGGCGTGCCGACCATCGTGCATGAGGCCAACGCGGTTCTGGGGCGGGCCAACAGGCGGCTTTCCCGGCGCGCGCGCGCCGTTGCCGTGACCTTTGCCGAAACGGCCGGCGAAGAGGGGCTTTCGCAAAAGGCCGTGGTCACCGGGAACCCGGTCCGCCGCGCAGTGCTCGACGAGGCCGAGAAGGGCTATGAGGCGCCGGCACCGGGCCAGCCTTTCGATCTTCTTGTTTTCGGCGGCAGCCAGGGCGCGCGGATCTTCGCCGATCTCGTGCCGGCGGCGGTCGGCCAGATGGCGGCCGCGGAGCGCGGGCGTCTTCGCATCGTGCAGCAGTGCCGGCCGGAGGATCTGGCGCGGGTGCGCGAGACCTATGATCATCTTGGCGTGCCGGCCGAACTTGGGTCCTTCTTCGTCGATCTTCCCGAGCGCATCGCCGGGGCTGATCTGGTGATCGCCCGGTCCGGCGCCAGCACGGTGGCCGAAATCGCCGTCATCGGGCGCGCGGCGATCCTCATTCCCTTCCCGCATGCCCTCGACAACGACCAGAAGGCCAATGCCGCAGCGCTTGCCAGCGAAGGTGCGGCGGTGCTTGCCGAACAGCGCACGACCGGGCCGGTGCGGCTCGCGCAGCTTATCGAAGAGCGCATGACCGATCCGGCCGGCCTTGCGGCCATGGCCGAGGCCGCGCGCCATGCCGGCGTGCCCGATGCGGTGGCGCGGCTTGCCGACCTTGCCGAGGGCATCGGCGGCGTATCAGACTTGACGGAGAACGAGGCATGAAACTGCCAACCGATCTGGGACCGATCCATTTTGTCGGGATCGGCGGCATCGGCATGTCCGGCATTGCGGAAGTGCTGCACAATCTCGATTACAAGGTGCAAGGGTCGGACCTTTCCGACAGCGCCAATGTGCAGCGGCTGCGGGCCAAGGGCATTTCCGTGCGCGTCGGCCATGCCGCCGAAGCGGTGGAAGACGCCGATGTCGTCGTCATCTCCTCGGCGGTGAAGCGCGACAATCCGGAGCTTCAGGCTGCCCGCGCCGCCTTCAAGCCGGTGGTGCGCCGGGCCGAAATGCTGGCCGAGCTGATGCGCCTCAAGACCTCCGTCGCCGTCGCCGGCACGCATGGCAAGACCACGACGACGTCGCTGGTGGCGACCCTCTTCGAGGCCGGCGGGCTCGACCCCACCGTCATCAATGGCGGCATCATCAA
>JAGRKQ010000141.1:0-1690 GCA_020442235.1 Hyphomicrobiaceae bacterium
CCGCCGCCCATGCCGGCGGTGATGAACACCATATGCGCGTCGTTGAGGTGATCGGAGACTTCGTCGATGACCTCTTCGGCCGCCGCACGCCCGACCTCGGGAACGGAGCCGGCGCCGAGACCTTCGGTCGCGGCGAGGCCCATCTGGATGACCCGTTCGGCCTTGGAAGAGGAGAGCGCCTGCGCGTCGGTGTTCGCGACAACGAAGTCGACCCCTTCCAGACCGGAGGTGATCATGTTGTTGACGGCATTGCCGCCGGCACCGCCGCAGCCGAATACGATGATCCTCGGCTTCAGTTCGCGGATGTCCGGAACCTTCAGATTGATCGTCATGGCAAACCCCGTTTTACCTTTCCTATGGTCAGAAGGCCTTCTGGCCCCGCCGTTTTCTGTCCCCGCCCGGCGCAAGCAGGTCACAAACTTTCCCTGAGCCACTGGCCCATGCGCGCGAAGTAGCCGCCCGCAAGGCGGCCTGAAATCCGAGGGCGGCGCACCGAAACCGGCTCCACGCGCAGCATCTGCGGATAGATGAGAAGCCCGACCGCGGCGGAAAATGCCGCGCCGCGGGCCGCTTCCGGCAGGCCCGAAACCCCGAGCGGACGGCCAAGGCGCACATTGCGCGAGACGATCCGCCGGCTGAGTTCGCTAAGGCCGGAGAGCTGGCTGGCGCCGCCCGTGAGGACGAGCCGTTTCTGGGCCATGCCGGTCAGACCGCCCGAAGCCAGTCTGTCGCGCACGAGTTCCAGAATTTCCTCGGCGCGCGGACGGATGACCTTGGTCAGCGCCGAGCGCGGGATGTGATTGGGCGCATCGCCGTCATGATCGCTGACCGGCGGCACGGTGATGACGTCGCGGTCGTCGGAGGGTCCGGGCAGCGCCGAACCATGCAGCGTCTTGAAGCGCTCAGCGTCTTCAAGGCGCATGGAGAGCCCGCGCGCCAGATCCATGGTGACGTGCTGGCCGCCGAGCGCGATGGCGTCGACATGCACGAACTCACCGTCGATGAAGGCGCCGATGGTGGTGGTCCCTGCCCCCATGTCGACGAGCACGGTGCCAAGCTGCGCCTCGTCGGAGACCAGCGCGGAAAGACCGCTCGCATAGGGCGCGGCGACCATCGCCTCGACTTCCAGATGGCAGCGGTTGAGGCAGCGTTCCAGATTGCGCAGCGGCGAGCCGTCGGCGGTGACGACATGCATGTCGACACCCAGCATGTCGCCGATCATGCCGCGCGGATCCTGGATGCCGTGCTCGGCGTCGATGGCATAGCCGATGGGCAGCGCATGCACGGTGAGGCGGCCATCGGCCAGCGCATGATCCTTGCCGGCGGCCAGAACGCGGGCGATGTCGCTGTTTTCCACCGCGTGACCGTCGAGCGCGACGCTCGCCGAATAGGTCTCGGACGCAAGCCGGCCGGCGGAAACGGTGACGATCAGACTGTCGACGGTGAGGCCGGCCATGCGCTCGGCCTGGTCGACGGCATGACGGATGGAACGCTCGGCCTCGTCGAGATCGGTGACGACGCCGGACTTCACACCACGGGCGCGGTAATGGCCGAAGCCGATGACCTCGATGGTGTGGCTGCGCCCGCGCAGGACCTCAGCGCCATCGCGCGGCTTCAGCCGGGCGATGATGCAGCACACCTTGGACGAACCGACATCGAGCACCGTCACGGTGACCGCGCGGCGCTGCGG
>JAGRKQ010000141.1:1790-5635 GCA_020442235.1 Hyphomicrobiaceae bacterium
AGCGCCGCATCGCGCCGCTGGATGCCGTCATCGGTCAGCCGGAAGGTCACCCGGTCGCCAAGCCGCAGGTCGATGGCAGCGATGGAGCGGGCAAAGATTTCCTCGCGCTGTTCGAGCTGGTCGAGCAGGACGAGCGCTTCGCCGAGCCCGTTTTCCGGCAGGTAGACCGAAATGCCGTTGTCGAGATGCAGCGTCCAGCGCCGCTCGCCGACATATTCGGCAACGGCAAGGCGCGTGCGCACCGCCGGATGGCGCTCCAGAAGATCGAGAAGCGCGGCCCCTTCGGCTTCGGCGCCATGGCCGTAAAGCCGCGGCAGCCCCTGCAACCGGGCCGGAACATCCTCGGTCACCACCGTGCCCTCGCGGTCGATCACCGCAACCCGCTCGCCGCGCTGCCAGAGCGCGAAGGGTTCAAATTCACGCAGATGAATCTGCAACGTTGCCGGATAGAGCTTGCGCACCGAGGCGCTGCGCACCCAGGGAAGCGCCTCGACCCGCTCGCGCGCCGCATCCGGATTGAGGAAGGGCAGCGCCGTGGCCTCGGTCACACCGAGATAATCGAGAACATCGCGCTCGGCCGTTTCGCCGAGACCGTCGATCTCGATGGCCTTGACCGCCAGTCCGGCCGTCACCAGAAGCGCTTCGGAAGACTGGCCGAGCGTGCGCGTGAACGCTTCGACATGCCCGCCGGCGATAATGCCGGAAAAAACCGCCCCGGCCAGCACGAGGCCGGCCATCGCCGCATCAATGCGAAAGGATGCGCGCGCGCGCGCTTCCAGCCGGTCGACACGCCGGGCCATCCAGCGCGGCATGGCGCTGGCGGCATCGCCATCCTGCGGCGCCTGCGCGCCTTTGCCGCTCAGCGACCGCATGAGGCGTCCTCCACCATCCAGCGGACGAGTTCGGGAAAGTCATGGCCGGCATGGGCGGCGATCTCGGGCACCAGCGAGGTTTCGGTCATGCCCGGCTGGGTGTTGACCTCGAGGCAGATGATCTGATGGCCGCCGGTATCGCTGTCGTCATAACGGAAGTCGGCGCGCGACACGCCGCGGCAGCCGAGCGCCTTGTGCGCGGTGAGCGCATGGGCCTGCACGGCTTCATAGATGCGCGCGGGAATGTTGGCCGGCAGGATGTGGCGCGATCCGCCCGGACGATATTTGGCGTCGTAGTCGTAAAAATCCTGCCCGATGGTCACGATGTCGATGATGCCAAGCGCTACGTCGCCCATCACGGCGCAGGTCAGCTCCCGCCCCGGAATGAAGCGCTCCGCCATCAGCTCCTCGCCGAAATGCCAGTCGGAGCGGAACAGCTCCTGCGGCGGATGCGCGGCATTGGACGGAACGATGAGAACGCCGAAGCTGGAACCCTCGGCGATCGGCTTCAGCACATAGGGCGGCTTCATCGCGTGCTGGCGCGCCGCCTCGGCGCGGCTGACAATGCGCTGTTCGGCGACCGGCACCCCGGCGGCTTTCATCACCGCCTTGGCCTTGACCTTGTTCATGGCGAGCGCCGAAGCCAGAACGCCGGAATGGGTATAGGGGATCTCAAGGACTTCAAGAACGCCCTGGATGCAGCCGTCCTCGCCATAGGGGCCGTGCAGCGCGTTGAAGGCAACGTCCGGGCGCAACTGCGAAAGCGTCGCCGCCACATCGCGCGTCACATCGACTTCCGTGACCTGATAGCCGGCCTCGCGCAGCGCACGCGACGAGGCTTTCCCCGAAGCCAGGGACACGTCCCGCTCCGAAGAAAATCCACCCATCAACACGGCCACATGTTTGGTCACGGCGCACTGGTCCCCATAAGACACGACGCCACACAATGCGCTCGGGACCGGTTAATGCCCGGTTAACCCTTTCCAATCGTGAACGGAATTTAACAGCGGATGGTTCAGGCGTAGTCGGTGAAGGGGCTGACCTCGGCCCCTTCGGCAAAGCGCCCGATTCGCTTGATCTCCCAGTCGAGATCGACACCGGTGACGGCCCGCACCCGCGCGCGCACCGTTTCGCCCAGCCGCTCGATGTCGGCCGCCGTTGCGCTTCCCCGGTTGATCAGGAAGTTGCAGTGCTTTTCCGACACGATGGCATCGCCGATGACGAGCCCGCGGCAGCCGGCTGCATCGACATGCTTCCAGGCCGAACGCTGGTTGGGCGTGCCGGGAGGATCGGGGTTCTTGAAGGTCGATCCGCCGGTGCGATCCTTGGTCGGCTGATGCGTCTCGCGATAGGTCGAGACCTCGTCCATCTGCGCCTTCAGGACCAGCGGGTCGACGCCCGGCGTCCCCTTGAAGGTCACCGAGGTGAAGATGAGGTCCAAAGGTGCATCGGTGTGGCGGTAGTGAAAGCCCATCTGCGCCGCAGTCAGCGTGACGATCTGGCCATTGCGGGTCACCGCGCGGGCAGAGACGAAATTGTCCTTCGTCTCGCCGCCATGCGCGCCGGCATTCATCCTCAGCGCCCCGCCGAGCGAACCGGGAATGCCCCGGAAGAAGGAAAACCCGCCGATGCCGGCATCGGCGCAAACCCGGGCAAAGCGCGCATCGGCCATGCCCGTGCCCGCCGTCACCGTGCCGTCCTCGAAGGTTTGTGCCTGCGAGAAGCCGCGGATCAGCCGGATCACCAGCCCCGGTACGCCGCCATCGCGCACCAGCGTGTTGGAGGCAAGGCCCAGCACGGTCACCGGAACCTCGACCGGCAGCACCGCCAGCGCCGCGGCAAGATCGTCCTCGTCCTGCGGCACGAGAAGGCAGTCGGCCGGACCGCCGACCCGGAACCAGGTGAACTCGGCGAGCGAGGCACCGGCCTCGACGCGCCCGCGCACATGCGGCCCGAGAAGCGCTGCGATTTCCGCGCCGCGCATCGTCATGCGCCCGTGCCTTCGCCAAGAGCGTCCAGCTGCCCGGGAAGCGCGGCCGCCCAGTTGGTGACCGAGCCGGCACCGAGGCAGACGACCATGTCGCCCGGCGCCGCCTTGTCGGCGATGAGGCGCGCAAGATCGTCCGGCCCGTCGAGGGCGATCACCTGCCGGTGGCCGCGTGCCCTGAGGCCGGCCACCAGATCGTCCCGGCTCGCCCCCTCGATCGGGCTTTCTCCGGCCTCATAGACCGGAGCGACGATGACGATGTCGGCATCGTTGAAGCAGGAGCAGAACCCGTCGAAGAGGTTCTTCAGCCGCGAATAGCGGTGCGGCTGGACAACCGCGATGATCTTGCCCGATCCCGCCGAGCGGGCGGCCTTCAGCGCGGCGGCGATTTCCACCGGATGATGGGCATAATCGTCGAAGACTTCGATGCCGTTATACCCGCCCATCGGCGTGAAGCGGCGTTTCACGCCCTCAAAGCCCGAAAGCCCCTTGCGGATCGCCTCGTCGCCGATGCCGACACCGATGGCGACCGCAATCGCCGCCGTGGCATTCAGCACGTTGTGCAGCCCGGCCATCGGCAATTCCAGCGCCTCGATGCGCCGTTCGGTGCCCTGACGGCGGTCGCGCAACAGGATCGAGAAACGGGTGCGCCGGCCCTTCGGCTCGATGTCGACGACGCGCACATCGGCCTGCGGGTTCTCGCCATAGGTGAGGATGCGCCGGTCTTCGATCCGCCCGACGAGCGCCTGCACCTCGGGATGATCGAGGCACATGGCGGCAAACCCGTAAAAGGGCAGGTTTTCCACGAACTGGCAGAAGGCCGCGCGCAATCCGTCGAAGGTGCCGTAGTGGTCGAGATGTTCCGGATCGATGTTGGTGACAATGGCGATGTCGGCCGGCAGCTTGACGAAGGTGCCATCGCTCTCGTCCGCCTCGACGACCATCCATTCCGAACCACCGAGGCGCGCATTGGTGCCATAGGCATT
>JAGRKQ010000142.1:0-19167 GCA_020442235.1 Hyphomicrobiaceae bacterium
CTGGTAGCGCACCTCGTTCGGGACGAGGGGGTCGCAGGTTCAAATCCTGCCACTCCGACCATTTCTCTCAAAGACCATTTGTCTCAATGAGACGGATTGAAACCGGCCTGTCCGGTGCCGCGCCTTGCGCGGCGCCCGGCTTGGCGTCGCCTCAGACCGGGGCCGTTCGCACCGGAGCAGCGCCGCCCGGAAGGCCGATCATCGCCTGCGTCGTCACGCCGAAGCGTCCGCCGGCTTCCTCGGTCGAAACCACGGTGACGGCAATGTCGTTGGCCCGGCACAGCGAAGCGAGATATCGACGCACCGCCGGTGAGGCGACCAGCAGCGGACGGGCGCTGGCAGCCTGATCGGCGACACGGCGCAGCTCGGTTACGACCCGGCCTGCCTCGGTCGCATCGTCGCGCGGGCGCACCGGCCCATAGCGCTGAAGCCGCTTCAAGGCATCTTCCATGTCCGGGCCGACGAGATAGGCCTCCTCCATCGCCCCGTCTTCACGCAGGCGATAGGCGATCTGGTCGGAGAGCGCCGCCCGGACCCGTTCGGCAATCTGGTCCTCGGTCTCGCCCGGCCCGCAGCGGGCAAGCGCTTCCAGGATGGCGCGGGGCTGGGACAGCGTCACGTCATCGTCGAGCAGCTTGCGCACCGCGCCGACGAGATTCATGCCCGGAACGGCGGCACGCACGCCCTGCACCAGCGAACCGAAACGTTTTTCCAT
Source organism: Hyphomicrobiaceae bacterium (assembly GCA_020442235.1). GTDB lineage: Bacteria > Pseudomonadota > Alphaproteobacteria > Rhizobiales > MH13 > JAGRKQ01. The sequence continues at coordinate 716 of JAGRKQ010000142.1, forward strand.
TTCCTCAAGCCAGGCATTGGCTTCCGCCGCACCGAAGCCGCGCGCGGCATATTTGCGCCATTCGGCGGCAAAGCTGCGGGCGAACCAGTCCAGCGCTTCGGGCGTGATCGCCGCGCTTTCGTCCGGGCCCGACGGGGCGGCGTTGCCTTCGGCGGCGGGAATGCCCTCCACCTCGAACACCCAGCGCCCTGCCGGTATCGAAGGATCGACCTGAAAACCGGGCGGCAGCATGTGGAACCCAAGCTCGCGGCGCACCTCGCCCAGCGCCTTGCGGATCGGCGTCACCAGATCGTAGCGCTGCCAGGCATCGAAGAGTTCGGGGCGGATGCGAATGACGAAGACCTCGCCGACCTCGGCGACAGGCAGAACCTGCTGCACGGGCACGCCGGTCGCCGGATCGATGTCGCGCGGCCGACTGGAGATTGCCTCTGCCGCGGCTTGCCTCTGGCGCGTGAGGAAATGCGCAAGCCCGGCAAGGCCCGCCGCAATGACCAGAAAGGTGATGGTCGGGAAGCCCGGCAGCAAAGCCAGAACCAGCGCGGCACCGGCAGCAATCCAGATGGCGCGCGGCTCCGCACCCATCTGCCTGGACATGTCGGTTGCCAGATCGCGCGCTTCCTCGCCGACAACACGCGTCACCACGGTGCCGGCGGCCACCGAGATCAGCATGGCCGGAAGCTGGGAGACGAGACCGTCGCCGACCGAGAGCAGCGAATAGGTCTGGCCCGCCTCGCCGAAGCTCATGCCGAGCTGCACCATGCCGATGATGAGGCCGCCGATCAGATTGACGAAAATGATGACGAGGCCGGCAATGGCATCGCCCTTCACGAAGCGCATGGCGCCGTCCATGGCGCCGAAGAACTGGCTTTCGCGCGTCAGCATGGCGCGGCGACGGCGCGCCTCGGCGGCGTCGATGTCGCCGGAGCGCAATTCGGCGTCGATCGCCATCTGCTTGCCCGGAAGCGCGTCGAGGGTGAAGCGCGCCGAGACCTCGGCGATGCGCTCGGCCCCCTTGGTGATGACGATGAAATTGACGATGGCGATGATGAAGAAGACGACGAGGCCGACGACCGCGTTGCCGCCGACGATGAAGGCGCCGAAACTGTCGATGATCGCGCCGGCATCGGCCTCGGTCAGGATCAGGCGTGTCGTCGAGATCGTCAGCGCCAGACGGAAAACCGTCGTGATCAGCAGCATCGAGGGAAAGGTCGACAGGTCGAGGACGTTCTTGAGGTAGGTCGCCGTGGCGATGATGAGGATCGCGGCCGTGATGTTGAGCGCGATCATGATGTCGATGACGAAGGTCGGCATCGGCAGCACGAACATCGCCACGATGATCAGCAGGAAGACGGCGAAGACGACGTCCTGGCGCCCGGCGGCCTGCCTGAGGAAGCGGTTGAGACTGTCCGTGTTCATGCCGCGCTCCGCATCAGAACACCACCCGCAGGACGAAGAGACCCCGTGTCAGCGTCACGCCGCCTTCATCGAGGCTGGTCAGGCGGTAACCGTCGATGACCTCCTCGCCAAGGCCGACGCGCCGGCCATCGCGGGCAATCACGAATTTGTCCGGCGCGATCGAAGCCCCGGTGAAATAAGGCGCGGTCGGCGCCTCTGACGGCAATGGCTCCAGATTGGAGACGATCATGGAACTCGGAATGCCGGTGCGCCGGACCGCAGAGGCGAGGCGCTCCATCTCGGCATCGGAAATCTGACCCGACAGGCGGATGCGGCCGTCGACTTCTTCCAGGCTCACGCTCGATTGCAGCGAAAGCGCTTCGATGGCCGAACCGAGAAGACCGCTGTAGCTTTCCAGCCGCTCAGCCCGGCGTTCCGTCACATCGCCGGACGCACCGCCACCACCCGGCAGCAGGGACGCGGCCACCAGCAGCACCGCACCGCCAAGGAGCGCCAGAAGACCGGTCATGGAACGGCCGGGCAGACGGCTTTCGCGCGCCGGCTCGGGCGCTGTCGCCTGGGCCCCGCCATCACTGCGCGAAGGCCGGCCCAGGGTTCCCATGGTGCGCCCGATCCGGTCGAGCGGGCCCGGCGCACGGTCGCTGGCCAGTGTCAGCGTCAGGTCGCAATAGGCGATCCGGGCCGGCAGACGCAGTGCGATTTCCTCGCCCGCCGCCAGCACGTCATCGCCAACGCGCAGGCCTTCGACCCGCGCAAACAGCATGGGGCGGCGGCCATTGGCATCAATTTCCATCCAGCTGACCGGCTCACCGTTCTCCGGCAGAAGAATGATGTCATCGTCAGGGCTCGCACCGATGGTGGTGCGGCGGTTTCCGGCCAGTTCAAAGCGCTCCGCCCCCGCCCGTCCGGTGACGACGAGGCGCAGGCCGTGATCGGGCGCTTGTGCTGTACTGGCCGTTTCAGGCATCGGCATGAATGGGTCACCTGCTGGAATGCCGCCTCGAGTGCACTTCGGGACGACACAATTCCTCCCTTCTTCATCCCGTCTTAACCTTAATTGCGGGTAAATATGACCACAGATCGTTCAAATGGACCCGTCGTGATTTCTCGCCTTCTCACCGCACTCGGGATGCTCGTTGCCTTCGCCCTGCCCGGCGAAGCGGCAGACCTCTATCCTTATGGCGGTTCGGCTCCCTATGGCGATCCGATCGACCTGGCTCCGCATTACGGCACCGCCTATGCGACCGGCGGAGCGCCCTCGCGGGTGCCGAGCGCCATGGTGCGCCTCAACACCGGCCACGCCGAAGCCCCCGATACCGACGAGCGCCTCTTTCGCCCGCTCGAACAGGCAGCCTTCGAGACCGAAAGCCGCACGGTCCTTATCGGCGATGTCCCGGTCTCGGAAACGCTGGGGGCCCTTGGCGTCGCCTTCGAAGTGACGGTGCGCAGCGAAGGTCTCGGCGGACGCAGCACGCGCCGTCAAATGCTCTCGGGAAGCTTTGCGTCGATCATGCGCGAGGCCGATTTTGCCCGCGATGTCGTCTGGGCGCGGTTTGGCGAGCGCGTCTATGCAACCCGCCGGGGCGAAGAGACGATCGAGATTTATCAGGTCTCGATCGCGAACGAGCGCATCGGACGCGATCTCTTGCGGCTTCTGGAGATCACCACGTCAGACCCGGACGCCATCGGCATTTCCCGCGATGGCCGTCTCATCCGCGTTGCCGCGCCGAGCGCTTTCCAGGATGCTTTCCGCATCACGCTGGAAGAACAGTTCGACACCACACCGGAACGCACGACCTTCATCCGCGGCGGCATCATCCGCTGAAGGTGCCCCGGCGTTTCTGACCGCGGCCAACGACCCTCAGGAGCGTGCAATCCCGCCCGGCGGCTTATCGCAAAATTGCAGCCAGAAATGAAAAAGGCGGGCCAGAGCCCGCCTCGTTCCTGAAAGACGTCCAGCGGTCAGATCTTGCCCATGCCCTGCTGGTTGACGTTCTTTTCAATGATGTCGTCGTTCACTTTTTCCATGAAGTCCGCATAGGCCTGCCACTGGGCCTGCAGAAAACCTTCAATCGCGGCGGTTGCGTCAGCCATCGAGAACTCCATTGGTTACCCGTCCGTAAACACACCCTAAGACAGCCACTGTGCTGCGTCAACGGATTCTTCATTTAGCCGATATTAAGGTTTACGCGGATGGGGTTTGCATTGCCCGGTGAAACCCGATACTCTTTTTAAGAAGGGTGGCAACACTCTGTTAAAGAACGGACGGAGCAAGCATGGCTGATATCAACGACGTTATGTCGAGCGAGGCCTTCCTCCTCAACACCTTCATGATGACGGACATGTTCATGGGCATGGTGCTTGAGGACATCAATCCGGCCAAGCAGATCGTCGGCGAGATGATCGGCGAGGCGACCGGCTAGGGCGCTTAAGCAACCGGAAACGCCCGAAGTGATATGAGGAAACGCGCCCTGTGGCGCGTTTGCCATTTCTACAGCGCTGTTTCAGGCGAAGGAGTTGCGGTTTGGAAATCCCGGGACTTGCAGCGGGCGGGATCGAGACGGTCTCGCAACAGATGTTCGAGCAGTTTGTCGATGCGAACCAGTCTTTCGACAACATCGCCTATGGACGCAGCAACAATCTGGCGGATGTGATCGGAGACGCCCTGCAATTGCAGAGCGCGTCCTATCTGATGCTGAGCATTTCCAGCGTTCCGCGCAGCGTCATCAACAACCTCAAGGGTTGATCGGGCTTACCGGGCCGACAGCGTTCGGGCCTGAGCAACAGCCGGTGACGAATAACATGCCGGACATGCAAAAAGGCGGGTTTGAAGCCCGCCTTTTTGCATGTCCGGCCAGAAACGAAGCCGCAAGGATCAGATCTTGCCCATGCCCTGCTGGCGAACGTTCTTTTCGATGATGTCGTTGTTGGCAACACCAAGAAATTCCGAATAGGCCGACCACTGGGCCTGAAGAAATTTCTCGATCGCAGTCGTTGCATCAGCCATCGTCATCTCTCCGACGCCGTCATCCCACCACCGGGATACAGCACCAGCTTAGCGCATTCCGCACCGGCAATCAAACAACCCTCCAGTGCAAGGCCTGCCAGAATGCAGGCCGGCTTTCGCTCAGAATTCAAGCACTTCGGCACAGGGCCGCTAGGGATTTCTTAATTCCCCGTTTACCATACTTCTCCATGACTTGTTGATGAGTTGACCGGGATCGAATCCAAGCGATGCGGCGTATCTTGCTCCTTCTGGCCGTTCTGGCCCTTGGCGCCTGTCAGGAAGTCCTGCACAGGGATCTTTCCGCGCGCGATGCCGCCGAGATCGTGCTCGTCCTCGAAGATGCCGGCATCCGTGCCACGCGGCAGATCGGAGACAGCAACCGTTTCACCGTCAGCGTCGCCGAAGCGGATGCCGCGCGTGCGCTCGACGTTCTGGCGCGCCTCGGCCTGCCGCGTGAGGAATTCCAGTCGATCGACACGGTCTTTCCCGGCGACAGCTTCATCATCACGCCCACCGAGCAGCAGGCGCGCCTGACCTTCGCGATCAATCAGGAACTCTCGCGCACCATTTCCGACATCGAGGGCGTTGTTTCGGCGCGTGTGCATGTCGTCATCCCCGAACGCACGCCCTACCGGCGTTCCGAGCGGCCAGCCTCGGCGTCCGTCGCCGTCCACCACCTGCCGAGCGTCGATACGGCCGAGCTTGCCGACAAGGTCAGGCTGATCGTCTCCAACGCCGTGCCGGATCTGCCCTTCCGCGACGTGTCGGTCGCCTTCTTCGAGACGACACCGCCCGGAACCCTGCTCGACAGCATGCCCGACATGCCGAGCCGTGGCGGCCTCGACCTGACGCGCCTCGTCCTCATGGGCCTTGGCGGCCTGCTTGCCCTCATCGGTCTTTATGCCGTCTTCCTCAGGCGGGGGGCAGCGCGATGACAGCGGCGCGCGCGCCCGTCGCGACGGCCGAACTGGCCCGCAACGTGGCCCGCATCATGGACCCGGAACGGCTGGCGCTGTTTCTGGGCATCGGCGATACCGCGCTCGCCGAAGCGCTGATTTCCGGCAAGCGCACGGCCTTGTCGCTCGCCCGCCGCCTTCACCGCGACCTCGGACCGCGCACCGACCCGCAGACCGCAGAACTCGTCGCCGACGTCTTGCCGGCGATCCGCCGCGAATGGCCGACCCTGACCGCCTGGTGCGGGCTGGCCCTGCGCCTGCCGCGTTATGGCAGCAGCTTCTCGCGCGAGGATGTGAAACGCTTCGATGCGGTGGCGGGGGCCGGCGCCTTCGCCTTTGCCGTCAGGATGCGGGCAAAATTCCAGATCCCCGCGCGGGGGCGCCCACTCGACAAGGAAAGCCTGTCACTGGAAGGCCTGCGCGATGACGGCATGGCGGCGCTGCGCGCCTGGGGCCAGCGCCGGCTTGGCAGCGGTCAGGTGTGGCTGCTTCTGGTGCTGCCGCCGGACGACCGCGAACTGGATCTCGATCCCGCCCTTGCCGAACTCGGCGGCAAGCTCGTCGATGCCTATCTCCTCACCGCCGCGCCGGAACGGAGGGCCGCCTGATCATGGCCGAGCCCCCGACCCCGACGGGCTACCGACCGGACAGCAAGATCGTGCGCCGCTCGGAAATGGACGCGGCGCTTTCCGCGTCCGATTACCTTTCCAAAGCGCGGCGGGCCGCGATCGAGGCGCGCAACGCCGCCGAGGGCGAACTCAACGAAGCGCGCGAACTGGCGCTGGCGACCGCTCTCAACGAAGCCCGCCTGACGTTGATGGAAGAGACCCGCTCCGCCGCCGCCGATGCGCGCAGCGCCCTTCAGGCGAGCGAGGATCAGCTGCTTGGCATTGTGCGCGACAGCGTCGAACTCATCATCGGCACCGTGCCGGAACCGGAACGGCTGCGCCTCGTCCTCAAGCAGGCCATGGCGCGTCTGGAAGGCACGCTCTCCGCCTCGCTTCTGGTGCCGCCGGGCGAGGTTGCGGTGACCCGCGAGGAGGTGGCGCGCCTCACCCAGAGCGGTGGGCTTTCCGGCATTCGTTCGGTCGACGGCGACCCGCTCCTCAGCCCCGGCGACATGGTGATCGTGACGCCGCAGGGGCGCGTCCAGGTCGGCTGGCGCCGCCAGCTGGAACGCATGATCGCCGCCATGCGCAGCCCGAGGGATGAGCGGCGATGACCGCAAACGCACCCGTCGATGCTGCCGCGACATTGCGTGAAGCGGCCGGCCGGCTCGCCGAAGCGGCCCGACTGACGCCGAGCGGGCGCATCATTGCCGCGCGCGGCACCATCATCGAGGCCGAACTTCCGGGTGTGCGCGTTGGCGACCTCTGCCTGCTGCGCGACCCGGACACCAACCATTCCATGACGGCAGAAGTCGTCGGCTTCAACGGCGTCACCGCCTTTCTGGCCCCGGCCGGGGATCTGCGCGGCATTTCCACCCGGCTGGAGATCACCTCGCTCGGCCATGGCGTTTCGCTTGGTCTCGGGCCGCATCTGCTCGGCTCGGTGATCGACGCCTTCGGCCAGCCGCTCGACGATTCCGGCGCACGCTTTCCCGATCTGCCGCCGGAGCGGCGCGAGATCGAGGCCGCCGCCCCGCACCCGCTCGACCGGCCGGCCGTTGCCAATCCCTTCGTCGTCGGCATCCGTTCCATAGACGGTTTCCTGACGGTCGGGCGCGGCCAGCGGCTCGGCATTTTCGGCTCCGCCGGCGCCGGCAAATCGACGCTCGTCTCCGACATCGTGCGCGCCGCGCAGGCCGACGTGACCGTCGTCGGGCTGATCGGCGAGCGCGGCCGCGAGGTCGGCGACTTCCTGCGCCGCACGCTTCCGGACGGCAAGCGCGATTCCACCGTGATCGTCACCTCCACATCCGACCGCCCGGCGGTGGAGCGCATGCGCGCTGCGCTGGCAGCCACCACCGTGGCGGAATATTTCCGCGATCAGGGCCGCAACGTGCTGCTGATCGTCGACAGCGTCACACGGCTTGCGCGCGCCATGCGCGAAATCGGGCTAGCCGCCGGCGAACCGCCGACGCGGCGTGGCTTCCCGCCATCCGTCTTTGCCTTGCTGCCGCGTCTTTTCGAACGTGCCGGAACGGCGAGCCTGGGTTCGATCACCGCCTTCTACACCGTGCTGGTGGAAGGCGACATCGACCTCGATCCGGTCGCCGAGGAAGTGCGCTCGCTGCTCGACGGCCATGTCGTTCTCTCGCCCGAGCTGGCCCAGGCCGGACATTTCCCGGCAATCGACATTCTGGAAAGCCGCTCGCGCCTGATGGAGCATGTGGCAACGCCCCAGCACGTCAAGCATGCCTCGCGGGTGCGCGAGCTCATCCACGCCTACAAGAGCGTCGAGCTTCTGATCCGGGTGGGCGAATACAAGCCCGGCGGCGATCCATTGGCCGACGAAGGCGTTGCCAAGATCGATGCAATCAATGCATTCCTGCGTCAGGATTCGGGCACCGTGACGGCCTATTCGGAAACCGTCAGCCGGCTGGCCGCACTCTCCGCCAAGCAGGGGCCGGGCGCATGAGCGATCTTGAGGACATCCTGCGGCTCGGCCGCTTCCGCCTCGACCGCGAAGGCCGGGCGCTTGCCGATGCCAACCGCATCGCCCAGGGCGCCGCCTACAAGGCGCGCGAGGCCGCCGTGAAGGCCCATTTCGCCCAGGCCCGCATCCGCGCCGTGCGCGAGGCCGGCTATCGCCGCCTCGTCGGCACGCGGCTTCAGGCCGGCGACACCGAGACCATCGCGCTCGACGTGGAACTGGCCCGCGAAGAAGCGCGCATCGCCGCCGGACTGGCCGAGAAGGCCAGGGAGGCCGCCAAGGCCGCCGCCGAAGAGCGCGATGCGGCCCGCAGCAAGTTTCTGAGCGCCCAGGCGCGCGTCGAGCGCCTCGAAGCGATCACCCGGGAAGAACATCTCAAGGCCATCCGCAAGTCCGAATGGCGCGAGGAAGCGGACCAGTAGCGACAAAGCCGGCATGACTGTGCAAACGCGCCCCCTCTGCGATCCTTTCGATCCGCCCCGGCTCAGCCGCGAGGAGGCCGAGCGCCTGTGCCGGACCGCGCGGCGCTACAGCCCTCTGACCTCAACCCTCGCCGGACACCTTGCCAGCATCAGCCCGACCGCCAATGCGCTGGTCACCGGCGCCGATGAACGCTGGAGCGTGCTCAAGCTGCGCTGGTCGGGATCGGATGCCGCACTCTGCCTGCCCGATTCCCTCGTCCAGCACACGCTGTCGCTGATCCAGCCGGTTCTCGATGCCGGCGATCTTGCCGACGATGCGCTGGCGCTCCTGATGGAACATGCCGCGACAGAGATGCTCGACGCGCTGGAAGAGGCCGGTGTCCCGGTGCCGATCTTCGGCGACTGCCGCTTTTCCGCCCGCAGCGATCCGAGCGGCGATTTCGGCGCCGTCGTCACGCTCGACGGCCGACGCTGGCCGGTGCGCCTTTCCGGCCCGGATGCGCTGATTAGCGATCTCATCGCGCGGCTCGGCACGGCGCCGGCCAACCCGGCGATGCGCCGCCTGCCGGCGGTGGTCTCGCTGCGTGCCGGCTGGACGCAACTCACCCGGCGCGAGGTCGCCTCGCTGGAAGTCGGCGACGGGATCGTCGTCGAAAGCCCGGATCTATCCCGCCAGCGGGTCGTTGCCGTCGTTGGCGAACGCTGGGCGCAATATGTCAATGTCCGGCCGCAGGGGCTGATTCTCGGCGATCGGCTGATGCGTGCCGCAAGCGACAGCATGGAGGACTACCTCATGGCCCGTGATGGCACCAAAACGCCCGACGATGCGCCTGCCGGCGATGTCGGCGAACTGCCGCTGACCGTCGTCTTCGAGCTCGGGCGGGTGGATATTCCCGTCGGCAAGCTGGAAGAGATCGGCGAAGGCTACGTCTTCGACCTCGCCCGCCAGCCCAACCGCGCGGTGGAACTGATGGCCGGCGGACGGCGGATCGGTTCGGGCGAGATCGTCAAGATCGGCGATGCGCTCGGCGTCAAGATCACCCAGCTTTCCGGCGACTGACGCCCATGCTGACGGACAACATTCCCGGTCTCCTCGTTGTCCTTGCCCTGCTCGGCATCGTGCCGGCGCTGGTCGTCCTTGCGACCGCCTATACCAAGATCATCATCGTCTTCCTGATCGTGCGCAACGCGCTCGGCGTGCAGCAGATGCCGCCGAACTTCCTGCTCAACATGTTCGCCCTGGTGCTGGCGATCGCCGTCATGGGGCCGGTGGTCGACCAGATTCTTGCCGTCGTGTCCGATCCCTCGCGCAGCTTTGAAAGCTTCAACGACTGGATGAACGCCTTCGAGGCCGGCAGCCAGCCCCTGCGCGACTTCCTGATGCGCTATGCCGATCCCGAACACCGCGCCTTCTTTCTGGAGGCCGTGCAGGAGATCTGGCGCGAGCATGGCGGCACCACCGCGACCGATACGGACCTCTCGATCCTGATTCCGTCCTTCATGGTTTCGGAACTGACGCGAGCCTTCGAGATCGGCTTCCTGCTCTATCTGCCGTTCCTCGCCATCGACTTTGCCATCAGCGCCATCCTTCTCGGACTGGGCATGCAGATGCTGTCGCCGGTCATCATCTCGGTGCCGTTCAAGCTGCTCATCTTCGTGCTTGTCGATGGCTGGGCCCGGCTGGTGCAGGGGCTCGTCCTCTCCTACGGGGTGTTGCCATGACCGGTGAGGACATCGCCTACCAGGTCACCACCATGCTGCAGGCGACCATGGTTCTGGCCGGCCCGATGCTGGTCGTCACCGCGCTGATCGGCCTCGTCATCGGCCTCATTCAGGCCGTTACCCAGATTCAGGACCAGACCTTTCCGCAGACGGTGAAGGTGATTGCGGCAACGGCCCTGCTCGCCGCCTTCGGCAGCGGGCTGGCGGTGCCGCTCTACAATCGCACGGAGGAGCTGTTCGCCAGTTTCTATCTGCTGGCGCGCTGAAGCTGATGGAGCTGACCGACCTTGCCAGCGAACTGATCGCCCTTGCCTCGGGCTGGCTGGCCGCCGGCTTCCTTGGCGCGGGCCGGCTCGTCGCCTTCACGCAGGTCTTCGTTCTCTTCTCCACCTTCCAGTTCAGCCCCTTCCTCAGAATGCTGATTGCGCTCGCCATGTCGCTGCCGCTGATCGTTGCCATTCACGGCCAGGGCGGCGGGCCGCCGGCGCTCGATGGTTCGCTTCTGGTGCCCATCGCCAAGGAACTGACGGCCGGCCTGATCCTGGGGCTGTTCCTGTCAATTCCCTTCTATGCCGCCCAGGCCGCAGGCGACTTCGTCGATACCTATCGCGGTGCCAGCCAGGCCAACTTCGTGACGCCCGGCAATGCCGAAGAAACCTCGGAAAGCGGCCAGACACTCCTGTTCTTCTTCATGGCGATCTACATCGTGGAAGGCGGGCTTCCGGTCACCTTGCAGCTCATCTACCAGAGCTACAGCGTCGTGCCGGCGGATGCCTTCCTGCCGCTCGACTTCGAGACGCTGGTGACCTTTCTCAGCGCGCTCTTCACCTCGATCTTCTCGCTCGGCCTGATGATGGGCGGGCCGCTGCTGATCGCGCTTGCAACCGTCGACATCTTCTTCGTGCTGATGTCGCGCTCGGCCAAGAACCTCAACCTCTTCGACCTGTCGGTCGCCTTCAAGAACGTCGTTCTGGTGATCGCGCTGCCGGTCTACATCACGTTCCTTGCGATCTATGCCAGCGACACCTGGCGGCGGGTTGCCGAGGACACCAGCGCCTTCCTGCGCGGGAACTGAGCCATGGCCGGCAAGGACGATACCGAAACACGCGACATAGCCCCGACGCCAAAGCGTCTGCGCGATTTGAGACGCCGCGGTCAGGTCGCCGCCTCTTCCGAATTTCCCGGCGACATGGCGCTCCTGATCGTCCTCATCATGGCGGTCTTCGGCTATGACAGCTTTTCGGAAAGCTTCCAGCGCATGTTCGATGCCGCGCTCGGGCCGCGCGCCGACACCTTCATCGACGACATCGCGCTCAACGTGCCTTACGTCTTCGGCCTTCTGTTCCAGTCGGTGCTGCCGATCCTGGCTGTGGTGATGCTGGTGATCCTGGCCTCCAGCATCATCGACCGCCGCGGCATCATTGCCGCAGGGGACAACATCGCGCCGAAATTCGAGCGCCTCAACCCGGTGGAAGGCTTCAAGAAGATCTTCAGCCTCAGGAGCCTGATCGAGCTGGCCAAGTCGCTGATCAAGGCGGCGATCCTGCTCTTCGCGATCTCGATCGTGATGTATTTTCTCGCCAACGACATCGTCTGGTCGCCGAGCTGCGGGCTCACTTGCGTCTCCTCGATGGCGGGCCTGACCTTCATCATCATTCTCGCCATCGGCGCGCTTCTGGCGCTGATCTCGGGGCTCATCGATCTTCCCGTGGCGCGGTTCCTGTTCAAGCGCGACAACATGATGTCGAAGAGCGAATTGAAGCGCGAGCAGCGCGAGGAATTCGGCGATCCATCGGTGCGCAAGGAGCGGCGACGCCTGCGTTCGGAAGCCGCGATGGGCGGGCCGACCGGCTTCGGCCGCGCCACCTTCCTCATCCAGCACGGCGATGCGGTGGTGGGCCTGAGATTCCTGCGCGGCATCACCCCGGCCCCGACGGTCGTCGGCAAGTCCTATGGCGCGGATGCCGCCAACAAACGCGCCGAAGCCCGTGCCAAGGGCGTGCCGATCCTCATCGACGAGACGGTGACCGAGGCGCTGATGAAATACGGCCAGACCGGCATGCCGATCCCGATGCAGCTTTATCGCGAAGTCATCCGGGTGATGCGCAAGGGCGGCCTTCTCTAGCCGCGCTGGCGCAGCGCCAGGGCCTCATCCGCCCAGTCTTCGGCAAGGATATGCGGCACCAGCGCTTCCGCCCACAGCCGATAGCCCCGCGCATTCATGTGAAAGCGATCCTCGGCAAACCAGTCCGGGGTCACATCCGGCCCGGTCGGCAGACGCTTCAACCCGCGTTCCTTGCAAAGGCGCGCCGCGGTCTCGTCGAGCAGCATCCGCCGCGCGTCGAGGATCAGGCGCAGCACTGTCGGCAGAACCGGGAAGATCGCCATCGGCGGCATGGAAACATGCGCCAGAACCGCTTCGGGAAAACGGGCGTTCAGCATGTAGCAGAGCCGGCCGAAGTCGCGCCGGAACGCACCGTGGCTGCGGAAATTCTTGGCATCGTTGACGCCGACGACCATGACGGCGATGTGCGGATCTTCCCCGCCGATGGCCGGCAGCGCCACGGTCAGGAGGTCGGCGGTGGTGGCGCTGTTGAAGCCATAGGCGACGGCCTCGACGGGCCGGCCGAGCCCTTCGGAGAGCTTTCTCGCGATCTGTGCGCCGAGCCCATCCTCAAGCCGGTCCGTGCCGACCCCGGCAACCGAGGAATCGCCGAGAAACAGGAGCCGCAACGCCTCGCCCTCGCCGCCGAACCGATGACGGCGCGGCAGCGCGGCCGGCGCCAGGCGGATCTGCCGGGCACGGACAAAAAGGCCAAAGCCCACATAAAGCGGAAAGAGCGCCAGGGTGAGAAACCCCAGCGCCCTTGTTTTCAGGCTCATGATCCTGCGGCGTGCCGATCAGCCACGACGGCCGAGGAGGCCCTGCACCGCCGGGACGGCCGCCGCCGCAAGCGCGGCCTTGGTCACATCGCCGAGGACGAAGGGCACGACGCCGGCGGTGAAGGCCGTCTCAGGGCCGATGAGCGTTGCCAGCCAGGCCCAGCCGAGGCCGAGGATGGTGGCGACCGCGCCGAGCATCACGGCAAGGAGCGCAAAGGGCCTGCGGTCAAGGCCGCGTTCGGCGGCAAGGCCGACCATCACGGCGGCAACGCAGAAGCCGACGAGATAACCGAGCGTCGGACCGGTCATGTAGACGAGGCCGATGCCGCGCTCCGGCGTGCCGGTGAAGACGGGAAGACCAAGAGCGCCTTCGAGCAGATAAAGCCCGACGGTGGCGAGGCCCAGACGCCAGCCATAGGCGGCAGCCAGCCCCAGGACCACGAAGGTCTGCATGGTCATCGGCACCGGATAGAACGGCACCTTGATCTTGGCGCTGAGGGTCAGAAGGAGGGTGCCGAGCACGGCCAGCGCAATGAAGCGCAGGGCACGGGAAGCCCGGTTTTCCGGCCAGATACGGGAGACGATGAGGGGCGCAGACGTCACGGGCGGCTCCTTGCGGTTCAAGCAAACACGGTCTTGCCTCGACGGGAGGCGGTCGAGCTATATTTCGGCCAGATCGACGCTGCAAGCCATTCGCCAAAGGAACCACTGTGCATCTTCCCTTCCGCGCCGGGATTTTCCCGCTGTTTGCGACAGATGGCGGGGCTTCATGACGACGCCTCTCGTGTTCGATGCGTCCTTCGAGGGCGCCCCCGGCCTGCCACAGGCCTTCGGAGACGGAATCACGCGCGTGACCGCGGCCAATCCCTCGCCACTGACCTTTCGCGGCACCAACAGCTACATCGTGGAAAGCCAAGGCCAGGCGGCGATCATCGATCCCGGCCCGATCGATGCGGCGCATGAGGCGGCGCTTGCCGACGCACTCGGGCGAAACCGGCTGGCGGCCATCCTCGTCACCCACACCCACAAGGATCACGCCCCGCTCGCCGCACGGCTGTCGCAGCGCTTCGGCGCACCGGTCATCGGCTGCGCGCCGCACCGTCTCGCGCGGCCTTACCGACCGGGCGATCCCGACGTCGATGCGATCTCCGATCTCAACTATGCGCCGGAACGGATCCTTGCGGATGGCGACAGGGTTGATGTCGGCGAAGCCGTGCTGACGGCGCTGGAAACCCCCGGCCACACCGACAACCACCTTGCCTTCCGCCTCGATACGCCACGCGGACCGGCGATCTTTACCGGCGATGTCGTGATGGCCTGGTCGACAACCGTGGTGATTCCGCCGGAAGGCTCCATGGCGGCCTATTTTTCCAGCATCGAGCGGCTGAAGGCCGAGAACGCCCTCGTCTTCCATCCCGGACATGGGGCGCCCGTGCGTGACCCGGCCGGCTATCTCGATGGCCTGAGAGCGCATCGCCAGGCGCGCGAGGCTTCGGCGCTGGCGGCGCTGCGTGCGCAGGACGGCCCGGCCCGGCTCCAGGATCTTCTGGCCACGGTTTATCCCGGTCTCGACCCGAAACTTCTGATTGCTGCCGGCCATTCGCTGCTTGCGCATCTGGAGCATCTGGAAGAACAAGGCCTTGCCAGACGCATCGCGCAAGATGCCAGCGCCTTGTGGACCGCAGGCGCCAGCCCCCCGTGACGACGCGGGAAGATTCGGTTTAGGGTCGTTCTGGCGGAGGACTGGAGGAGGACTGACCATGGCACGCCGAACGATCGCGCGCCTTGCGGGCATCATTGCAGCATCGCTGGCCCTGGCGGCCTGCCAGAGCGGCGGCGGAACACCCGGCGGTGGCGGCGGCTCGATCTTTGGCGGGCGCGACACCTCCGGCGCCTTCCGCCTTCCGCCCTCCGGCCAGAGCTTCGTCTATTCCGTCACCCGCAATGGCCGGCGCGGCGAAGATGTGGTGACCCAGGTGCTCGGCGCGGACGGCTATCGGATTTCGGCCGCGCGTCCGGGCGTCGGCAATTTCAGCGTCGTCCTCTTCTGCGTGTGGTGCGGCCATCCGGCGACGGCGTCCTATACGCCGAACTACAATGACGTCTGGCCGCTGCGCGCGGGCACCGACATCACGGTGCTGTCGACCGATGGCACAGGCCAGCAGCTCGACAACACCATCCGCGTCGTCGGCATCGAACGGATTACCGTTCCGGCCGGCACCTATGATGCCTGGCGCGTGGAAGAAGGCGCCGGCGGCGGCGGCTTTGCCCGCACCACCTGGTGGGCACCGCAGCTTGGCTATGTCGTGCGCACGCAGGTGACACGCGGCGACGATGCCGGCGAAGTGCGCGAACTGGCCCGCATCCAGTAAGCCCGGCGCTGCGCCTCAAAGATCGGATTGCGGTCGCGGCGTTGCCGCGATGGCGGTCAGGATCGCGTCGAGAATCATACGCATATCCTCGGGCACCTTGCCGAAATCATGCGGCAGGGTGCGCATGGCGATGCGCAGGTCGATCGCCGTTTCCTCGCCATCGTCAATGAGGCGGATGATGCCGCGCCGCTGCATCAGCGGCACCCAGGACGGAATGATGAACTCGATCCGTCCGGCGCTGCGCCCGGCCGGCGCCCGATTGCTGACGATCTGCCAGCCCTGCTCCTCGGCAAAACCGGTCAGGACCTCATGCACATGCCAGGCCGGACGGTCGATGAAGAGCGTGCGGAAATTGCCGTCCAGCATCATGATCCGCTGGTCATAGCCCGCACCGTCCTCATCCAGCCGCAGCGGGGCGGGATCGTCGGCGAGCGCATCGAAGCGGGCCGGCGATCGCAGATCGGTCGAAAGATCCGGCACCGCCGGGATCATCAGGAACAGGATGCCGGCCAGCAGCGGTATGGCAAGCACGAGCCCGGCGGCAAGGCTTCCCGAGATGACCGACCCCAGCCCTTGCGAACCCGACTGCCAGATCCTGAGGAAGGCAAGAGCGGCGAAGGCCAACGCGGCCAGGGCGACCAGCGCCGCACCGCCGAGCGCTGCGATAAGCCCCTTGTCGCTGACCCAGCCGATGAAGGCGAAAGCGACGGCAACTGGCGGCAGGGCCAAAGCGAAAACGCCGAGCCGCGCCGCCACGAAAGCGGTCCAGGGCGCAGGAAGGGCAACGGGGCGTCGCATGAGCCGGGGTCCTCAGCAGGCTGACCGCAGGGTCGCCAGATCGTCGACGGTGAGCAGCTGGCGCGTGCCCTCTCCGGCCCGCTCGCGAATGGCCTCACTGCGTTCGGCGGTCACGGGATGGGTCGACAGATAGCGGCCAAGCGATCCTTCCGGGCTGCGGGCGATGCGCTCCAGGAAGCTTGCCAGCGGCTCGGCATTGGCATCCAGCGCATTGAGCATGTCGACGGCGAAGCGATCGGCCTCGCGCTCGGCATTGCGTGAATAGCCGCGCTCCAGAATGGTGCGCGATGCGGCGATGACGGCCCCGCCACCGGTGAAATCGCCAAGCACCAGACCGAGGATCAGCGCATTGCCGGCACCGCCAAGCACCAGTTGCATGGCGTGCCGGTTCTGCACGTGCCCAAGCTCGTGAGCGATGACCGCGACCACTTCCTCCGGCGAACGGGCGCGTGTCAGAAGCCCGCGAAAGACATAGATCTGCCCGCCCGGCAGGGCGATGGCATTGGGAATGTTGACGTCGAGAATGGCCGCATGCGGCCGGACCGCGAAATCGGTGGTGGAGGCCATTTCCGCGATCAGCGCATTGAGGACGCGGGTGCCGTTTTCACCCGTGCAAACCGCCCGCGCACCCCGCCCGTTGGTGAAGGCGGTCAGAACCTGCGCATTGACGGCCTCGCCCAGCCGCGCCTCAAAGCGCACCGGAACGAGCGGGGTCAGGCGCGAGGCCACGGCTGGAACGCCGAAGACGACGACCAGAACCAGCGACAGGGCCGCCGCCAGGCCCCAGCCGAAGACCTTCAGCCGCTGGCGGTTCTCCGCCTCGGTTGCCGTCCCGACCGCCGGGCAGAGATTGACGATGCGCGCCGCCGTTTCAGGGTCGGCGACGTTGAGCCGGGCGGTGGACGGCTGATCGGCCAGCGACAGCCGCGTGACCCCGCGCGGTGAAGGCGCGGCACGCACCGCCTTCAGCGGCCATTGGGCCAGAGGTGATGCGGGATCATCGTGCGGCGCGATCACAAGGGTTTCCGTTCCCACCAGCATCAGGATCACGCTGTGCGCCCGCGCCGTCAGCCCGTCGAAAAATTCCCCCCGACCGATTGCAAGCTCGCTCGCCACCCTAAAACCCTCCGACATCGAGCGCATCGGCAAGGCCTTCGCCGAAGCTGCCGCTCCTGTGGCCACGATTTTCGGCCGTTTCGATGGCACCGGCGTTGTGCACGATCAGCGAAGCCGCCTTGGTGCGCCAGAGCAATCTTTGCAGAACGACGATCCCGAGCGCGGCATAGACCAGCGCGGCAACCACATAGAACACGACGACGCCGATGATCGTCAGCGTCTCGATCAGTTCCTGAGACGGCCCGGCCCCGATCGGGGTCTGCTTGGTCACTTCAAGGGGCACGTTGAGAGCAAGGGCGCCGAAGGCCGATACGAGGCCGATGAAAAAGGACAGCATGAACCCGGCGCCCCACAGGCTGCCGATATAGAGGGCATAGCTGGAATAGAGCCCGCCCGGCTTCAGCGTGCTTTCAAGCGCCACGGGGCCGAAGCGCACGCCATTGGCCCACCAGCGAAAGCGCAGCGCCTGATAGAACGGGTAAAGAAAGAACCCGATGACCATCGCCCACACCAGCGTGGCGATGAGCCCGCCCAGGGCGGCCGTATTGACGGGAGAGTTTCCTGCCGTAAGGGCTTGCGAACTCGACAGGGCCGCGATGATGGCATCGAAGCCGACCGAAAAATCGAGCGTGATCAGGAACCCGATTGCGGCAAACAGCAGCGGTCCGAGCATCACCAGCCAGATCCAGCCGGCGCTCTTCAGGAAACCGGCTCCCGTTCCCGTAAAGGCGCCATTGAGCGTGCCATAATGGGTGTGGCGCATCTTGTAACGTTCAAGATCGGCAAGCGCGAAGGGCCAGACGATCCCGAAGGTCGCCAGCACCGGCACGGCCCACAGGAAGACCCGCAGCGCATAAAGCAGCCCCGATCCGCCCTGCCAGAAGCGCAGCCCCCGGAAAATGGTCCGTGTCAGCCGGTAGCGCCGGGCGCGATAGAGCGCGAATTGCACGAGAAAAAGGAACACGCCCGCAAAGGCGAGCGAAATCACCTCGCCCTGCATGCCCTGTTCCAGCGTGACCACCGCCACGACGATGTTCATCGGCACGATGACGGCAAGCGCCATCAGGAAGCCGATGAGAAGCTCGCGGCCCCGGCCGGTATATTCGAGAAAATGCGGCCCGAGCGCGGTGTGCCCCCAGAAGGTGCGCCTCAGATCGGTGACATA
>JAGRKQ010000142.1:19315-23378 GCA_020442235.1 Hyphomicrobiaceae bacterium
GGGCCTTTTTCCTCACTGGCTCCATCGCCCCGCACATTCTGCCGCTGTGCAGCATTGCGGATGCGCTCGTCGTGGCTACCCGCTCTTGCTTGCCTTGCGCAAGGGCGAAGCGCATCCTCGCCGCTCAAAGCGTGAATCGCGGGGCTTCTCATGCTGTCCAACATCCAGGCGCGGGATCTTCAAAGCGTCCTGCACCCCTATACGCCGCTGCACCGCCTGGGCGAAATGCAGCCGCTCGTGATCGCGCGCGCCAAGGGCGTCATGGTCACCGACACGGCGGGGCGGGATTATATCGAGGGCATGAGCGGGCTCTGGTGCGCCGGTCTCGGCTTCGGCGATGAGGAACTGATCGAAGCCGGCGTGGAGGCGATGCGCTCGCTGTCCTATTACCACCTCTTCGGCGGCAAGGGCATCGAGAGTGCCATCGCCCTCTCCGAACGGCTGATCGAGCTGGCTCCCATGGAGGTCGGGCGGGTCTTCTTTGCCTCTTCCGGATCGGAGGCCAACGACACCCAGGTCAAGCTCCAGTGGTATCTCAACAATGCGCGCGGGCGGCCGGAAAAGAAGAAGATCCTGTCGCGCATCAAGAGTTACCACGGCGTGACGCTGATGGCCGCCTCGCTGACCGGGCTTCCGGCGAACCACCGCGATTTCGACCTGCCGCTCGACCGCGTGGTGCATCTGTCCTGTCCGCACCACTACCGCTTTGCCGATGCGGGCGAGAGCGAGGAAGACTTCACCGCGCGGCTGGCCGAGGAATTGCGCGCCACCATCGAGCGCGAAGGCGCCGACACCATCGCCGCCATGATCGCCGAACCGGTGATGGGTGCCGGCGGCGTCATCATCCCGCCGAAGGGCTATTTCGAGGCGATCCAGCCGATCCTCGCCGAGAACGACATCGCGCTGATCGCCGACGAGGTGATCACCGGCTTCGGGCGCACCGGCGAAGTGTGGGGCTCGACGACGGTCGGCATGGTGCCGCAGGCGATGTCGCTCGCCAAGCAGCTGACCTCGGCCTATGCCCCCCTCTCGGCGGTGCTGGTCGGGCCCGAGGACTATGCACTGCTGGAACAGCAGTCGCAAAAGATCGGCACCTTCGGCCACGGCTTCACCTATGGCGGCCATCCGGTGTCCTGCGCCATCGCGCTGAAAACCATCGAGATCTACGAGCAGCGCGGCATCGTGGAGCGCGTCCGCGCGCTGGCGCCCCGCTTTGCCGGTCACATGCGCCGGCTTGCCGATCATCCGCTTGTCGGCGAGGCGCGCCACATCGGTCTCGTCGGCGGGCTGGAACTCGTCGCCAGCAAGGCCAGCCGCAAACCCTTCGATCCGGCCCGCACGGTGGGCATGCGCGCGGCGCTGTTCGCGCAGGACCGCGGTGCCATTGTCCGCGCGATCGGCGATACGCTGGCGATCTGCCCGCCGATGGTCATCACCGAAGGCGAACTCGACGAACTTTTCCGCAGGATCGAGGGCGCGCTCGACGATGCCGAAGCCATGGTCGCCAAAGAGGGCTTGCGCGAGGTTTGAGGCCGCTTCTGTTGCCGTTACGGCACATCGCGCTGCGGTATTTACGTTAAAGCGGCTAAACTTGTCGCCTTTTTGCCTTATTCACCTACCATGACCCGCGCCGCCACGCATTCCGGTGGCTCGTTAAAGGTGATCAGTCATGTCTGGTGAAGGTCAGGCCCAAGGGGCCAGCCAGCCGTCTCAGCAGCAGATGTCTCAGGCCGGCTCGCTTCAGTCTCAGTACAAGTCCATCGGCATCGCCGCCGTCGCGGCCGCCGCGCCCTTTGTGTCGCATGATCGCAAGGGTGCCCAGCAGATGGGATCGTCGCTCGATTCCGTCATCCTGCGCGGCTGAAGCCTGCGTCAGGTAAGACCGGGCCTTGATGGGGCCCGGCCCGGCCCGTTGCCGGAAGTTATGGCCTCGACCGGAGTTTGGCCGGGGCTCGGATTTTCTTGAACCCGCTTGACCCCCTTCTCATTCCTGCCCCCTTCTCCTCAAGGGTAGAGCCGCTCCTCAAGGGTAGAGCCGCGCGATCGTCCAGGGCGCATCCTGGTCCGGGCGGCGGAACACATGCCGGTCGTGCAGGCGGAAGGGCCGGTCGCGCCAGAACTCGATCTCCAGCGGCGTGAGGCGGAACCCCGACCAGTGCGGCGGACGCGGGATGGCGCCAACGGGATGGCGCGCGGTCACCACCGCCACTTCCTTTTCCAGTGCGAAGCGGCTTTCCAGCGGCCGCGACTGTTTTGACGCCCAGGCGCCGATCCGGCTGCCGCGCGGACGCGTTTCATAATAGGCATCGGCTTCGGCATCGCTGACGCCCGCGATGACCCCGCGCACGCGCACCTGACGGCGCAGCGACTTCCAGTGAAAGCAGAGCGCGGCCTTGCCTGAGGCGATCAGCTCACGCCCCTTGGCGCTCTCCAGATTGGTGTAGAAGACGAAGCCGTCCTCATCGAAGCCTTTCAGAAGAACCATGCGCACATTCGGCAGGCCGTCCGGATCGACGGTCGCCAGCGCCATGGCATTGGGGTCGTTCGGTTCGCTTTCCGACGCCTCGCCCAGCCAGGCACCGAACAGCGCAAAGGGATCGTCCCCCGCTGCCGGTTCCGACGGATTGTCCTGCGGCAGGTTACCGCTCGTTAACGCTTCGGGATCACCCTCATTGATCACGGTCATGGTGGAGATCGGCCATCCTTATGGTTGAAACACGGGCAGCATATAGGTCAGGGCGGTCAGGACGCCAGAATCGGTTTTGCTTCTGCGCAGCCGGTCTGATGCTCTTGCTTGCCCCGCTTGGCGGCTGCGCCACCATCACCATGCCGATGGCCGGGCTCTTCGGCGGCAGCGATGCGGAAGAAGCTGCACCCGACGCCGCGATTGCCGGCGTCACCCAGAGCCCCGACGCCGAGACCACACCGTCATCGGCTCCAGTCGATCCCACGACCACGGCCTCCATCGCCACCGCGCCGAGTCCCGCGCCTGCACCAGCCGCAATGCCGACGCGCGTTGCAACGGCACCGGCCAGCATGACTCCGCGCAATCTTTCCGCGCTCGCGCCTTCCGCTTCCGCGCCAAGGCTTGAGGCCGGAGACCTTGCCGCCATCTCTTTCGCCTATGATGCGGCCATCCGCACCCGCCCGTCCGGGGCGCGGCTTTCCGAAGCGATCAGCTGGCAGAACACGGCGACAGGCCGCCGCGGACGCCTGACGCCTTTCGCCTTCATTGGCGGCACCGTGGAACGCCCCTGCCAAACGGTCACCATCGAGGTGGAGATCGAGGGCGACTACCGCGTCCTGATGGGCGAAGCCTGCCGTTCCGGCGGGCGCTGGCAGGTAACGCCGGCCGCCATGGGCTGACCCCCTTTTCAGACGGCCCCGGCTCCCCCATATGTTGCCAAGATGCAACAGCTCGATGAGTCGCAGAGGCCCTTTCGATGCGTGACCCCTATTCCGTTCTTGGCGTTCCGCGCACGGCGGACGAAGCGCAGATCAAGAAGGCGTTCCGCACGCTCGCCAAGAAATACCACCCCGACAGCAATGCCGGCGACGCCAGCGCCAAGGAACGCTTTTCCGAGGCGAGCAACGCCTATGAGTTCCTGTCCGACAAGGACAAGCGCGGCGCTTATGATCGCGGCGAAATCGACGCCGATGGCCATCCGAAATTTGCCGGTTTCCAGGGCTTCGAGGGTTTCCGGGCGGGCGGTGCGCGCGGCGGCCGCCCCGGCGGCGGCACGCGACATGAATGGGCGACCGGCCCCGGCACTTCGGGCGGCTTCAAGCCGGAAGACATCCTCAGCCAGATCTTCGGCGGCGGCCGCGCCGATGCCTTTGCCGAGGCGCGCCAGCGCCAGCCGGGCGGGCCCGAGCCGCGCCCCCAGCGCGGCGGCGACGTCAAGGCGAAGATCGCGGTGACGCTGGAACAGATCGCCGCACGTGAAAAAGCCCGCGTCAGCCTGCCGACCGGCAAGACCCTTGAAGTGGCCCTGCCGCCAAAGGTCGCGGACGGACAGACCATCCGCCTCAAGGGGCAGGGCCATGCCGGACCAGCCGGCGC
>JAGRKQ010000143.1 GCA_020442235.1 Hyphomicrobiaceae bacterium
ACCTTCACCTTCCCGCATATCGGCAATGTCGGCGCCAATGGCGACGACGTGGAAACGCTGAACGCCGCCGCCTCGACCGGCGTCGTCGGCTGCATCTTGAAGGCGGACATCACCAGCCCGTCGAATTACCGTTCCGCCGCGCATCTCGACGACTGGCTGCGCAGCCGCGGCATCATCGCCATCAGCGGCGTCGACACCCGCGCCCTGACCGCGCTGATCCGTGAAAAAGGCATGCCGAATGCCGTCATCGCCAACGACCCGGATGGCATCTTCGACATCGAGGCGCTGAAAAAAGGGGCGGCGGCCTGGTCGGGCATCGATGGCGCCGATCTCGTGCCCGGCGTCACCATCGCCCAGAGCCAGAACTGGCGCGGTCTTCCCTGGGACTTCGAGCGCAGCTACCCCGAAAGCGAGGGCGGCGAATTTCATGTCGTCGCCATGGATTTCGGCGTCAAGCGCAACATCCTGCGCCTTCTCGCCAACGAAGGCATGAAGGTGACGGTGGTGCCGGCGACCACGGACGCTGAGACCATCCTGGCAATGAACCCGGACGGCATTTTCCTCTCCAACGGCCCCGGCGATCCGGCGGCGACCGGCACCTATGCCGTCCCCACGATCCGCGCCCTGGTGGACTCCGGCATTCCGGTCTTTGGCATCTGCCTTGGCCATCAGATGCTGGCGCTGGCGCTGGGCGGGCGGACCCGCAAGATGCCTCAGGGCCATCATGGCGCCAACCATCCGGTCAAGGATCTGACCACCGGCAAGGTCGAAATCGTCTCGATGAATCATGGCTTTGCCGTCGATGCCGATTCGCTGCCCGGCACGGTGAAGGAAACGCATGTGTCCCTGTTCGACGGATCGAACTGCGGCATCGAGCTTGACGGCAAGCCGGTGTTCTCCGTCCAGCACCATCCGGAAGCCTCGCCCGGACCGCAGGACAGCCATTATCTCTTCACCCGCTTTGCCGAGCTGATGCGCGCCGCCTCCTGAGGACGGAAGGCGACGTTCGGCAAGCCGGAAATCGTTGTCGGAAAAGAAGTCGGGCCTCAGGCCCGGCCGGCGGGTTCGTCCGCGTCTGTGGCCAGCGTGTCGATTTCGACAAGCGCGGTGCTGGTCGCAGAGATCTGGCTGGAGATTTCCGAAAGCTGGCTGCGCAGCGATTCGAGCTGGCGATTGCACAGCTCACGCATGGCCTTGGCCTTGTCGACGGCCGACATCTTGCTTTCCACGATCTCGATCAGGGCGCAGACGTCTTCGAGCGAAAAGCCCATCTCCTTGCCCTTGGAAATGACGGCCATGCGACGCTGGTCCATGTCGCCATAGGCGCGGCGGTTGCCGACGCGGCGCGGACGCAGGAAGCCCTTTTCCTCGTAGAATCGCAGCGTGCGCATGGTGACGCCGTAGCGATCCGCCATTTCGGCAATGGTCAGCTCCGGCAGCCCAGGTTCACCTTGGTGCCTGACGCCATCTTCAGCTGAGACCCCTTCATACCAACGCATTGCCGATCAGTTCTCCGGATCCTCTCGACCAAGGGCGACAGGGTCGCGTCTTGTCAACCGCTAGTCGAGTCCGTTTCAGTCGTTACAAACCCTTTGTGACGTGAAACTTCACTCAGCGCCGTTGTCACAACGAACGCCCGGAATGCGAGCGCACTTCGGGTTCCCTACAGGAAGCTTATAGCACGGCGTATTCCCACACGTTTGCCCCAGCACGTCAAATTTTTGTCATTGATCAAGTCTTTTCAAAACCGGACCGGCGCAGTTCCCTGGGCGAAGTGCCGAACCAGCGGCGCACGGCGCGGGTAAAATTGCCCTGATTGGCAAAGCCGAGACGATGGGCGATCTCGCCCATGGAAAGGGAACTGTCCTGCAACAGAGCCTGCGCGGATGCCTGGCGGCTGGCATCGACCAGTTCGTTGTAACTCCTGCCGATTCCGGCAAGATGGCGTTGCAGCGAGCGTGGCGTCGTCGCCAACCGCCGCGCTGTTTCCTGGATCGAGGGCCCGTCGCCAGGCAGGGAACGTGCAATGTCCTCCATCACCCGCGTGGCAAGGTCTTCGGGCAGCCGGCGCTCTTTCAAGAGGCGCTCGTTGAGGGCGCAGCTCACTTCATAAAGAGCTGAATCCGCCGTTGCCGAAGGCACATCAAGGTGACGGTCGGGAAAGATGATGGTGTTGACCGGCTGCGAAAACCGCACGATCGGGGCGAGAAACTGGCGATAGGGCTTGGCGTCCGGCGGTGGCGGGCGTTCCAGACGCACACCGAGCGGGCGGAAGGAAGGACCGATGATTGCACGCAGATAGCGCGCCATCAGGGCCATGGACCGGTCGCACATCTGGTGGCGGTGCACAACCAGCGGCGAATAGCCCCAGGTGAACTGTGCCCAGCGACCGTCGGTCGTCAGGGCAATGAAAGGGATGTCGGCATAGACGCGGATGTGGCGCACGAGGCTGTTCAGTGCCAGACGCGGTGTCGGCGCGGACAGAAAGCTGAGCGCCCAGGACCCGAGCGCGCGGGCATCGTAGGAAGCGCCCAGATGCAGGCCGAGCGCGGGTTCGTTCAACGCGCGAGCCGCGCGCTCCAGAAGCTCGCCATAGCGGGCCATGGGGATGAAGCGGTCGATGGCCTCTTCCGGCTCGGGATAAAGATCAACCGCCTTCAGAAGCGGATCAAATGCGGCGCCCCGGCCCTCGACATAAGGCCTCACCCCCGCCATCACCCGGCTGTGGATCCCGTACTGATCAACCTCATTCATACGCACACTCGCCGGGATCACGCCAACAGGACAAAAAATCGTCGCGAAAAGATAATTCCGTCTTGCCGATGATGCCTTTAACTGCGTTCCTGAGCAAATTCCCGATGCAGTCATCAGGAGATCGGCGCAATGATCGCGGCCAGCCCGCAGCTTTCCAAGCTGGCCCAGCTCTGGGAGCGGGCCGAGAAGGCGCTCGGACGCTGGCCCGGCATCGAGGAAATCGGCGCCGGCGATCTGGCGTTGGCCTATCCGGGCTATTTCATCGTTGGCCGGCTCAAGGATGCTCCCGAGACAGCCTATGTCTATCTGGAAACCGGGCCGGACCTGCCCCGTCAGCTGGGGCAGTCGGTGAAGGGAAAACGCTTCGACGAGGTGCTCGTCGCTCCGGCTCTTGCCAGCATCCAGGAGGCCTACAAGAGCACGCTGGCGCGCGGCGCACCGCACATCTGGGAATGCACCAACCTGGTCAACAACGAGCGCATGCGACGCTACAGGCGTCTTGCCTTGCCGATCACCGACACCCGCGGCGACGGCCGCTGCATTCTGGCCGTTGCCGAGTGGCTCTCCTAGACAGCGTCAGACCCGGTCGGCGGTGAAGGTGTCGCAGGCGTCGATCGAGCCGGTCTCAAACCCGCGCCGGAACCATCTGTGACGCTGCTCGCTGGTGCCGTGGTTGAAGCTTTCCGGCACCACATAGCCCTGGGTGCGGCGCTGCAGGGCATCGTCGCCGATCTGCTCGGCCGCATTCAGCGCCTCGTCGATGTCGCCGGTTTCCAGCAGCCCGCGCTGCGCGGCAAAATGCCCCCAAACGCCGGCGAAACAGTCGGCCTGAAGCTCGACCCGGATCGACAGCTGGTTCGCCTGGGTTTCGCTCATGCGGCGGCGCGCCTCGTTGAAGCGCCCGAGAATGCCGATCTGGTTCTGGATGTGGTGGCCGACCTCATGCGCGATCACATAGGCCTGGGCGAAATCGCCCGGCGCCTCGAAACGGCGCGCCAGTTGCTGGAAGAAGGACAGGTCGATGAACACCCGCTTGTCGCCGGGGCAGTAGAACGGGCCGGCGGCGGCGCTGGCAAAACCGCAGGCCGACTGCGTGGAGCCGGAAAAGAAGGTGAGCGTCGCCGTCTCGTATTGCCAGCCCTTTTCCTGGAACAGCCGTGTCCACACATCCTCGGTGTCGCCGAAGACACGCGCGGCCAGTTCGGAAAGTTCATCGCTGCTCGGCGCGGTGCGGGTCTGCGTCTGCGGCGTCTGGGTGGATGGCGCGTTGCCGCCCCCCGTCAGCCCGCCGCCGGACAGAAGCTCCAGCGGGTTGATGCCGAAAACCACGGCCACGATGATCAGAATGACGATCATGCCGATCCCGCCGCCGCCCGCCCGGCGCGGTGTCACACCGCCCGTTCCGGTGCGCCGGCCGAACCCGCCAGGAAGGCGAAAGCCACCGCCGCCGCCGCCACGTCGGTCATCGACATTGCTGGAACGCCGCATATCCCGCCATTTCATGGGCTTCACTCCCTCCTGCACGGAGCTTTCTGCATCCTTGCGGGCCGCATCCCGGCCCGGTTCCGGCCCGCACTATGCCCGCCAGCGACAGGGGCGGCAACCGCCCGCAGATGCTGAACGCGCAGCCCGCTGAAAAGATCCGCGAAAAACAAAAAGGCGCCGCGACAAGCCGCGGCGCCCTTTCGACAATGAGGATCGATGGCCGGTCAGCGGCCGCCAAACATGCGCCAAAAACGGCGCAGCCCGAAGGAGAATGTTGCGTGGCGGTGCAGATCGACTTCGCGACCCATCACCGCACGGTGATAAAGCATGTCGCTGAGCATGATCTTTGCCTTTCTGAAAACAGTTTGCAGCTAAGGACGCCTGAACCTGAAAACGGAGTTGTGTGCCCCCGTTCGTCAGTGCAATATGTGCACGATGTGCGCTTTTGTCAATTCAAAAAGTGCACGATGTGCGCTTTAAGGCCAGAGAATCGCACGACGTGCGCATTTTTGACTGCAACCAGAAGAACCAGGATCGAACCCGAAAATGCCAGCAAAACACAAGAAGCATTCCGGCGAGGATGCCGCTTCAACGGCCGCATCCATGAGCGCCGGCCAGTTCCGCGCCTGGCGCAAGAGCCTTGGCATGAAGCAGAAGGATGCCGCCGATGCCCTGGGCCTGAAAAAGCGCCTCATCCAGTATTATGAAACCGGCGAGCGCGATGGAAAGAAGGTCGAGATCCCGCTGTCCGTGCGCCTTGCCTGTTACGCCATCTCCACCGGCATTGCCGATTTCGACGGCAAGGACGTGATCGTCAGCCTGCGCACGACCACTCCTGAAACCGTCACCGAAACCGGCAGCGAAGACGCGCAGGCAACGGCAACTCCGGCCGAAACCGCCGAAACCGATGAGACCGGCACGGAAACGCAGGACGGCCCCGCCCCGTTTGCCAGCTGATCCGGCACCCGGCGGGGCCTGAACAAGGCCCTGCCGGAGCCTCTTGGGTCAGCGGCAATAGGGGCCGCGCCGGCGCTGCGGATCGATGTCGAAGTGAAAATGATCGCGGTGGTAGCTGTCGCTTTGCGGGCCAAGCACAGTGTTGAACGGCCCGCACGCGGCATCATGCACCGCACGCAGGAAAGCCTGCTCTTCGGCGGCGCCATTCCACCCCGTCTCGATGCTGACCTCACGCCCGTCATCCAGCCGGAAGGCCCTGATGTCGATCGCCCAGCCGAAGGCATGGCGTGAAATACGTGCGCCCGGACGACGGTTGCGGGTGCGGCAGACATAGCCGGCGGCAACCCGCAATCCCGCCACCCTGGCGCCAAGATGCGCCTCGGACAGCGCCTGCAAGGTGGGAATGAAATTTTCCACCGTCTCCACAAGACGCTCGTCGAAGGTGAAGACCGGCTGGAGCGACAGGGGTCCGATCGCATCCACCTCGACGGGGCTTGCAACCCCGCATGTGGACAGATCGGCCTGCGGCCTTGCCGGAGTGCCTTCCGGCGCCCTCGGCGCAACATCCGGCCGCGCCACGGGCGGCGGCACGATGGTGGAGGGCTCGGCCCGGCCCGGCTGCATGCACAGAAGGACAAGAAAGGCACCTGCCATGCCCGCACGGGCTTTTCTCGTCCGCGATAAGTGTCTAAGAAGCGCCCGCAAAGCGCGTCCTCCCGTTCGCGTCGGTGGCCATAGACGGCCGGCCCTTCAGGCCGGCGCTCAAGGGCTGCGGACTGACGACGGCCAATGACAAGACGCGCAAGCCGCAAACAGGGTTCCGCGCCACCATGCCGAAACGCACAGACATCTCCTCGATCCTCATCATAGGCGCGGGGCCGATCGTGATCGGCCAGGCCTGCGAATTCGACTACTCCGGCACCCAGGCCTGCAAGGCGCTGCGTGACGAGGGTTACCGGATCATTCTGGTGAATTCCAATCCGGCCACGATCATGACCGACCCGGATCTGGCCGATGCGACCTATATCGAGCCGATCACCCCGGATGTCGTCGCCCGCATCATCGAAAAGGAGCGCCCGGACGCGCTTCTGCCGACCATGGGCGGCCAGACCGCGCTCAACTGCGCACTGTCGCTGCGCAAGATGGGTGTTCTCGACAAGTTCGGCGTCGAGATGATCGGCGCCACCGCCGAGGCCATCGACAAGGCCGAGGACCGCGAACTGTTCAAGCAGGCGATGGTCACCATCGGGCTCGAAACGCCGCTCGGCGAGACGCTGAAGGGCTCGCTGCGCCAGAAGCGCGACCGCGAAGGCAACCCGGTCTACGTCAATGGCGAGCCGAAGATGGAGCTATCGCCCGACGCGCTCGCCAAGGCCCTGACGATCCTCGACAAGGTCGGCTTCCCGGTGGTCATCCGCCCGTCCTTCACGCTGGGCGGAACGGGCGGCGGCATCGCCTACAACCGCGAGGAATTCTTCGAGATCGTCGAGCGCGGCATCGACGCCTCTCCCACCAACGAGGTGCTGATCGAG
>JAGRKQ010000144.1 GCA_020442235.1 Hyphomicrobiaceae bacterium
TCGCCGACGAGATAGACGACATCGGCATCGTGATATTTCAGGAAGTCGAGAAGCAGATCGGCCTGGCAGCCGCTGGTGCCGAGATGGATATCGGAAAGAAACAGCGCCCGGAAATGACGCTCGCGAGCCTCTCCATCCTGACGCATTTCGTCGTCGGACATGGCGCTCTCCTGACGCTTGCTTCGCCCGTCCCGTTTCATGGAACCAGAGTGACGGGGCCTGTTACCAAGGCTCCTTTGCCGGATTCGGATCACGCTTTTGTGACAGATGCGGCTTCCCCTTAGCCGCCACGGCCCTAGACTGCTCTCCAGCCGCAACAAGGGGGTGGTGATG
This sequence comes from Hyphomicrobiaceae bacterium, assembly GCA_020442235.1. Lineage (GTDB taxonomy): Bacteria > Pseudomonadota > Alphaproteobacteria > Rhizobiales > MH13 > JAGRKQ01. Next base: position 334 of record JAGRKQ010000144.1, read on the forward strand.
GATTACGGACTGAAGGGGCGCACCGCGATCGTCTGCGCATCCAGCAAGGGGCTCGGGCGCGGCTGTGCCGAAGCCCTCGCCGAAGCCGGCTGCACGCTGGTTCTCAACGGACGCAACGCCGATACGCTCAACGAGACGGCAACGGCCATTGCCGCGACCCATGGCGTTGCCGTCATCCCGGTCGTGGCCGATGTCGGAACGGCCGAGGGGCGCGCCAGCCTGCTCGCCGCCGCTCCCGCGCCCGACATTCTCGTCAACAACAATGGCGGTCCGCCGCTGAAGGATTTCCGTGAACTCGACGAAGCCGCGATCCTGGAGGGCGTGCGCCAGAACATGGCAACGCCCATCGCCCTCGTTCAGGCGGTCATTGACGGCATGGCCGAACGCGGCTTCGGCCGGATCGTCAACATCACCTCATCCTCTGTCCTCGCGCCGATCCCGGGCCTCGATTTGTCTTCGGGAGCGCGCGCCGGCCTGACGGCCTTCATGACGGGCGTTGCGCGCCGCTATGCCGGGCGCAACGTGACGATCAACAACATCCTGCCCGGCAAGATGGACACCGACCGGCTGCGGAGCAATCTGGATGCCGGAGCCAGACGCGCCGGAAAGAGCCTTGAAGACTGGTCGAGCGCACAGGCCGCCGCCATTCCGGCGGGCCGCTTTGGCACGGCGGAAGAATTCGGCGCCGCCTGCGCCTTCCTGTGCAGCAGGAGGGCCGGTTACATCACCGCACAGAACCTTCTGATCGACGGCGGCCTTCTTGGCCGGGCCTTCTGACGCCTCTGCGCCAGCCATCGCCTACGCAAAGAAAAAGGGCCGGGAAATCCCGGCCCTTTTCTGTGTCGTGCAGCGCCCTGATCAGGGCTTGTAGACGTTGCCGTCGGCGCCGCCATGATCCGGCCCGCCAAGGGCGATGCGCACGCCCAGCGACAGGATGTGCACATTGGCATCGGCTTCACCCGAGAAGGGGCCGTTCGGGGTCGGGCCCGTGCCACCGAAAGCCGCCGAGCGGCTGATCTCGGTGTCAAAGGTGGTGAGGAAGGAGTAGCCGAGATCGACGGTGATTGCGTCGGTCGCACGGTAGGACGCACCGGCCGACAGCCACAGGCGGTCGTCATCCGGCAGGCGGAAGGTGCGCACATCATCGGAGATCGGCGACAGTTCATAGCCGACACCGGCACGCAGCGTCAGGGCTTCCGAATAGGCATACTCACCACCGAGCGAGAAGAACCAGGAGTCCTCATATTCGAACGGCAGCTGGAAGTTGATGGCACCGCCATTGACCGCGACATTCGGCGAACCCAGGCGGCTCCAGTTGGCCCATTCGAGGCCAGCGGCAATGGTGAAGGTGTCGGTGACACGCTGGCGAATGCCGACGGTGACGACTTCCGGGGTTTCCAGCGTCAGAGAGGCCGGCGCATTGCCGAGGACCGGCGACAGCAGGCGACCATCAATGTCATGACGAACCGAAGAGCGGAAACCGACGCCGATTTCGGTGCCATCCATCGGACGCAGCAGCACGCCGAGGGTGAAGCCGAAGCCGATGTCGTCACCAGCAAGACTGGAGACGCCGAGCGCACCCAGATTGGCCGCCGTGTAACGCACATCGAAATACTGGATCTGGAGGCCAGCGCCGATGGTCAGCCAGTCGGTGACGTCATAGGAGACGGTCGGCGTGGCGTTGAGCGAGAACACTTCCGACGTGCCGGCAATGCCGAGCGTGCGCAGCGGCGAGGTCATCGGCATCTTGGTTGCCAGACCGAACGGGCCATTGGTGGAAAGACCGAAGACGAAATCGCCCCAGCGGATCGCGTTGTAGCCGGACGGAACCAGCGCATCGAGACCGATGTCGCCCTGATCGATCGGCGTTGTCGGCGCAAGCACCGAATAGGCCGTCACTTCCGTGATCGGGACGATCAGCGTGAAATTCTGTTCCGACTGGATGCCCTGAACGGCACCGAGCGTCGCCGGGTTCCAGAACATGGAAGACAGCGCGCCGCCGGCCGCAACACCGGCAAAGGACATGCCCTGTCCGACGGTGCTCTGTTCGCGCAGCGCAAAGCCGCCGGCCTCGGCGGGCATGCTGGCAACGGCCAGCGCGCCAAGAGAAGCGGCCGCGCACAAGACGGTCTTGATCGAGCGGTTGATCATCAAAGTCCCCTACCCCTTTGCTCCGAACCGTTCGGAGCCGTGTCCATTGGGGCAAGGAATAACCAAGGCCTTGCACGCCTTCAATTGATGCAATGCACAGGCATTGATCAGCAAAGACTAACGAACAATCCCCAAAACTGCGCCGCAGCGACCGTTTATTGCGCCGCACACAGAGGAAAATCATGCCGAAACCGGTTATTTTTGGCCGGTTTTTGACGCAGAACCGATTGCCGGGCTGAAAATCGCCGAAAACAAGGTTTCAGCGACGGGCGTCACAGTCTTGACACTTTTCGGCAAGTGTTGCCGGCTTGACACAGGCGACGCTGGGTCACCTTGCGCCTCCAGGCCGGCAGCAGGATGATGCTTCATGCACAAGGCCGGAAAACGGCTTCAGAATGGGGAGTGTGACGCCATGCGATTCGTGCGTTTCGGTGACAGCGGCCAGGAAAAACCCGGACTTCTCGACGCCGAAGGCCGGCTGCGCGACCTTTCCGGGCGCATTGCCGATCTTGCCGATGAGACGCTCGATCCCGACACCCTGACCGCCATCAGCGCCGATGGCGGTGCGGGACTGCCGCTCGTCGAAGGCACACCGCGCCTTGGTCCCCCCATCGCCCGCATCGGCCACTTCATCGGCGTCGGCCTCAACTATGCCGACCACGCCGAGGAGGCCGGCATGGCGATCCCGGCAGAGCCCATTCTCTTCACCAAGGCGCCGGGCTCGCTCGCCGGCCCCGAGGATCCGCTCATCCTGCCGGAAGGCGCGCTCAAGGCCGACTGGGAGGTGGAGCTTGCCGTCATCATCGGGCGGCGCGGCTACAGGGTCGGCGTCGAAGAGGCGCCATCGCTCATTGCCGGCTATGCCATCTGCAACGACATTTCCGAACGTGCCTGGCAGATCGAGACGACCGGCACCTGGATCAAGGGCAAGGGCGCACCCGGCTTCGGCCCGCTCGGCCCCTGGCTGGTCACCCCGGACGCCATTCCCGATCCTCAGAATCTGGCCATGAAGCTCGATCTCAACGGCGAGGCACGCCAGCGCGGCTCATCGGCAACGATGATCTTTGGCGTCGCCGAGTGCATTTCCTGGGCGAGCCGTTACTTCGAGCTGATGCCCGGCGACGTCATCACCACCGGCACGCCGCCTGGCGTCGGCATGGGCATGAAGCCGCAGCGCTTCCTGAAGGACGGGGACGTGATGGAACTCGAAATCGACGGACTTGGCCGGCAGAGAACCCGCGTCTCTGCCCCCTGACATCACGCATGCTGACGTCACGCACCCTGACGTCACGCACGCTGACGTCACGCAATGACTGGCTTCCTCATGAGCCGCCCGAAGGTCAGCCCATCACGGCCGCCTTGAGGATGCACACCATCAGCGCCCGCCCACCTTCCGGACTGGTGCAGCGCACCGTATGCGGCCGGTCGCAGCGGTAGCGCAGCGTGCCGCCGGCCTCGGCCGTGCGCAGTTCGTCGGCCACCTCGACCTCGAAGCGGCCTTCCAGCACCGATAGACATTCCACCGAACCGCGCTGGTGGCCTTCCGATTCCAGAACACCGCCGGCCTCTGAGGTGACGTCATACCATTGCAGCCATTCGACCGTGTTGATCCAGCCGATGATGGCGAGCGTCATCTTGCCGTCTTCGGAAACGAGCAGCGGCGTATCGGCCTTCGACACATCCTCAACGAAGGGGGCATCGGCGGCCGTGCCCAAAACCCGGTCGATCGACACGTCAAGCGCCTGACTGAGGCGCCAGATGGTGGCCAGCGTCGGATTGGTCTCGTTGCGCTCGATCTGCGAGATGATCGACTTCGCCACGCCCGATTGTTCGGCAAGCTCCGAAAGCGACAGGTTATAGGCCTTGCGCAGGCGCTGGATCGTCTTGCCGAGCTGCCCGGAAAAGGCGTGCGCCCCATCGGAGGCTTCGTTGCGTTTGGGCGGTCTGCCAGCCATGTCTCACCGTTCGGTTTATCGAACGGCACCATAGCCACAGCCCGGCGGCGGGGAAAAGCGAAAAAGCCCCGCGTCAGCCGCGTGCGGCAAGATAACGCTGCACGCTGACCGACGACCAATCCGAAAGAAGATCGCGCACGCCGAAATAGCTTCGCACCACGGCAGCCTCGTCCGCCCCGCGCGCCGCAAACGCCTCATAGACATCTTCGGCGGCTGTTTTTGCAGCCGAAAGAACATCTTCCGGGAAAGCGAACAATTCTGCGCCGCGCGTCTCCACAAGCCGTCTGAGCGCGACCGCATTGGCAAACTCGGCCTCCGCCAGCGCTCGTGCCGCTTCCCGCGCCAGCACCGTCTCGACGATGGCGGCAAGATCGCTTTCGAGCGAAGCAAGGGCGCTGGCGCCGATCAGCGCCTCGCCGGTTCCGTTCGGTTCATGGAACCCCGGATAGGCGTAATAGGGTGCAACGCC
>JAGRKQ010000145.1 GCA_020442235.1 Hyphomicrobiaceae bacterium
TTTGGGCGGGGCCGCGAAACCGGGCGCAGCCGAAGTCCTGGTGGCCGAGCGCGCCTCCGGCGTTTCGATGATCGTCGTCTCGGCGGTGTCCTCATGCGCCTTGACGACCACGAAGGTCGTGTTGTCATGCGCGTTGCCGGCAAAGGCTTCGCCATGGCGCTCCACCGTCATCAGAAGCGCATCGGCGAGATCGTCGACCGTGCCCTCCTCCAGCAGCGTCATGGTGTAACTGCGGATATGCTCCAGCGAGAGCAGTTCGATCCCGTCGGAGGCAAAGACGAAGACATCGCCGTCACGCACCGCCGATGTGGCGATGTGGCGGTGCAGGATCTCCTCGCCGGTGACGGCCGAAGTGATCGCCGAGCGCTGGCGGTCGGACAGTGCCACCGTCCACACATCGCCGAAGGGATCGTCCTGATCGACCGGCTTTTCCCGCCCCTTGCGCCGGTCCGAGAGCGATTTGCGCACGGCCTGCAGGTCGATCTCCACATCGTGGCGATGATCGGCGTTGATGCGGTGGATTTCGCCGTTGCGCACCCGGTAGATCGGGCTGTCGCCAACGCTGAGAAAGGTGAGCGACTTGCCGTCGAAGGCGCCGGCCAGCAGCGTCGAAGCCATGTGACGCAGCTGGGCGTCCTCTTCCTTGCGGTGCGCCAGATCCTCATTGGCGGAATCGAGTGCGCTGGCAAGGCGGGCCTCCGTGGAGCCCTCGGCCTTGGCGAAATGCGCCGGGAAGCTGTCTTTCAGCGTTCCAGAGGCGATGTTGCCGCCAAATTCGCCGCCGACGCCATCGGCCACGAGCACGAAGCAGCTTTCACCGAGCGTGGCATAGGGCGCGGTTGCATCCCCGACACGGCTTTCGCCCGCCACATCGACGATCTTGAAGGCATCTTCCTGATAGGGGCGCCCGCCCTTGGTGGTGCGCGCGGCGATGTCGAACTGCATCATGCCTTCTCCTCCCAGGAAAATGCCTCTCCACAGAACGGCACGAAAAGCATGACGGTTCCACCGATGCGCAATTCATCGCGCGCGTGCAGTTCCTTTGGCGTCAGAAGCACGTCCCGATTGACATAGGAGGGCATGCCGCCCCGGCCGTCAGTGATGAAGAAGCGGCCGTTGAGATGATCGAAGGTGACGATGGCGGCTTCTGCCGGATCGATGTCCGCATCGCCGAAATCGATCGCCACCCGGCCGGGTTGATCGGTCATGGCGCCGCAGAGAATGTTCTTGCCATAGCCGAGGGTCACGGACGCGCCGGTTCCCGGTCCTTCGATGATGACGAGCCAGCCGACGGTCTTGCGCGGGGCGGCGCGCATCGCCTGTTGGTGCATGAGCGGCTTTTCGGCAGCAGCTTCAGCGGGAGCAGCTTCAACGGGAGGCTGTGTGTCCGCCTCGAGCGCGGGGTCAATTGCATCCGCCGCAAGCGGCTCGTCCTGCGCCACCGGTTCTGCATCCGGGGCCTTGCGGATGATCTGCGTTGCCGCGTGCGATGCGGGCGGCTTTGACGGCTGGCTCACGGATTTGGGCTGCGCCACCATGGAGCGGGGCTTGGCATCGCCCCCACCCTGCGGCTCCAGTGGCCGTGCTTCCTCGGGCTGCGCTTCCTGTTTCCTCGGCTGCACGATGCCCGTCGGGGCGTTTTCCTGCTTGGCCTTTTCGCCGGTCATGGGCTGTCTCCGCTTCAGCGTGCGCCGCGAGAGGCGATGCGGAACACGAAACGTGCTCCGGCACGGCCCAGCCGCACCTCGTCGCCGTCGTTCAGGGCCGAGGTCGCGCGTTCTTCGCCATTGATGAAGATCGGGTTCGGCTTGGCGCGACTCGCCTGTCTGTTGATGATCTCGAAACCGCCCGTGGGCAGCTCCAGCAAGAGGATGTGCTGACGCGACACGGTTGGATCGGACACGACGATGTCGTCGCTTTCATGACGCCCGACCGACGTCGTCGCGCGGCGAATGGCAGAGGGCTCCAGCGCCGGGTCGATCCAGTCGAGCCAGGCGGCGGCTCCTTCCAGCACGGCAGAATCCATCACCGGGCCCGCGCTCGCCGCATCCATGATCAGCGTATCGGTGCCCGAAGGGGCGGCAGGCAGGCCAGCAGGCGCTTCCGTTTGAGCCGGCGGAGCTGCCTCTTCGGAGAGTTCCGGCGCTACAGGCTCTTCCGCAACGCCTTCGACGGCAAGGGCCGCCTCGGCATCGACCATGGACTCCAGTTCGTCGTCGGATTTCTGGCCCGCGGCAGGCTCTTGCGCCTTTTCATCCTCGCCGGTTTCCACCTCAACCGCTTCGATTTCCAGGGCGGCCGCCTTTGGCAGCATCAGCGCTGGCGGTGTTGGCGTGGCCGGATCGGGCGCGGCGCCTTCCTCGGGCCCTGAGGCCTCTTCGGAAGCAGGCTCGGCATGGGCAACAGGCTCGGCATGATCGACCGGTGCTGCCACCTGGCGGGGCGCGGCCACGACGGCCGGCGCAGCC
>JAGRKQ010000146.1:0-245 GCA_020442235.1 Hyphomicrobiaceae bacterium
GCCGCCTCGATGGTGGCGTTCAGCGCCAGAAGATTGGTCTGGTTGGACAGCGCCGTGATGGTCTCGACGATGATGTCGATCTTGTCGGCCGAGCCGAGGACATCGCTCATCGCCTCGTTGGTTTCGTTGAGGATCTCGACGCGATCCGAGTGATCGGCGGCATACATCAGGATCTTTTCGACATGGCCGTCCATGTCGCGGATGGTGGAGAAGATCGCGCTGAGGTGAACCGGGCTTCCACCATC
>JAGRKQ010000146.1:360-6236 GCA_020442235.1 Hyphomicrobiaceae bacterium
GCGCCGGTGTCGCGCAGGAAATTGTTGGCGCTTTTCAGCCTTCCATGGGCATCCCATTCGCAGATCGCGTTGGCCGTGCCGATGGCGTCGAGCCGGGTCGCATCCTCGAGCTGGCGCTGTTTCGTGGCGGTGATGTTGGCCTGGATGGAAATGAACCGGACGATGGTGCCCTTGGCGTTGAACACCGGATTGATCGACAGCGAAATCCAGTAAGGTTCGCCCGCCTTGGTGTAGTTGAGAATCTCGCCATAGAACGGCGCCCTGCGGGAAAGGCTGGCGCTGATGGCGGCAACCGTTGCCCCATCCGTGCCCGCGCCTTGCAGGAAGTCGCCCGGCTTGCGCCCGATCACTTCCGCGCCGGTATAGCCGGTCATGCGCTCGAAGCCGGGATTGGTGTATTCGATGCGGCCCTCGGGATCCGTGATGATGACCGAGTTGTCCGTTTCGTTGGCAACGAGGGACAGGATCTCGAACTTTTCGCGCGCCGCAATCTCGGCGGTGATGTCGGTGGCGAACTTCACGACCTTCACGATCCGGCCGGCCGGGTCGTGGATCGGATTGTAGGTTGCCCGGATCCAGATCGGTTCGTTGGATTTGGAGAACCGCTTGAATTCCCTGGAGTGGAACTTGCCGTTCTGAAGGTCCTGCCAGAAGGTGCGATATTCGGCGCTGTCGACGAAATCGGCGCCCATGAAAATGCGGTGATGCTTGCCGACGATTTCTTCGAGGCGATAGCCCATGGCTGTCAGGAAGTTTTCGTTCGCATGGAGGATCGTGCCGTCGGGCTCGAACTCGATGACGGCCTGGGCCTTGTCCATGGCCGCGATCTTGCCGTCGGCATCGGCCTGACGAAGCTTCTGGCTGGTGATGTCGGTGGCGAACTTGACCACCTTGATCGGCCGTCCGTCGGGATCGAAGATCGGGTTGTAGCTGGCCTGAATCCAGACCGAGCGCCCGTCCTTGGCGAAGCGCTCGAATTCGGCCGCCTTGTATTTTCCCGCTGCCAGTTCGTCCCAGAATGTCCGGTAGGCTGCGGACTGGCGCTCGCTGGCCGAGACGAAGAGGCTGTGATGCCTGCCGGCGATTTCGTCCAGCGTATAGCCCATGGCTTTGAGAAAGTTGTCGTTCGCCGTCAGGATCGTGCCGTCCAGAGCGAACTCGATGACGGCCTGCGAGCGGTGGATGGCGTCAATCTGCCCCTTGTGGTCGGCGGCTTTGAGCTTCTGCTCGGTGATGACCGTCGCGATCTTCACAACCTTGCGGATGTTTCCCAGACGATCGCGGATCGGGTTGTAGCTCGCCTGAATCCAGACATCCGCGCCGGACTTGGCGATGCGCCTGAACTCGGCGACCTTGGGCTTGCCGGAGCGAAGATCGTCCCAGAACGCCTGGTAGGCGGCGCTGTCCCGCTCGGCCGGGTCGACGAACATCGCGTGCGGCTTACCGACGACTTCGCTGAGCGTATAGCCCATCGCATCGAGGAAGTTCTTGTTGGCGAATTCGACGCGGGTTTGCGGGTCGAACACGATGACTGCCTGCGAACGGTCGATTGCATCATAAAGCGCATTCGCACTAGCCGGTTTCCGAGACAGCATCTGTTGAGGCTCCGTTATGACCTTCAGAAAAGCTGGGCCATAGCGGTTAATCCCCGGTAAAATACATAGTCTTCTGGCGCGCAGAGTTGCTCTCAGGCACGAAAACTGTCGCCACTAAGCGTGATAGGCGTGGATTTTCGGGTCTCTGATCGGGAAATTCCCTTAAGGCTCGCGTTCGGAAGACGAGCGGTTCTGACGCTTCATCTGACGTTGCGGGCTGTTGCGTGAACGGGAAGAGACTTGCGCCCTGCCCCAAAAAGCAGGACACGGCATCATGTCCCGTCCGCGCCACACCCTCGTCGGTCATGCCATCGTTTCGGCCGACGGCTTGATCGCCGACGAAAAGGGGCGGTTTCCCCCGGCCTTGCGGATCGAGGCCGATCAGCGGCGCTTCCAGGCGGCGCTCGATGCGGCCGATGTGACGCTCATCGGCCGGCTGGGCCATGAAGCGCATGGCAATCCGAAAGGGCGGCGTCGTCTTGTTCTGACGCGGCAGGTTCCAGGCCTTGAGGAAGGCGCCCGCACAACCAGGGCTCCCGGCCGGACGGATTTCCTCAATCCGCAAGGCATGCCTCTTGAAGAGGCGCTCGACCTTCTTTTCCCGCAAGGGGCCCATGTTGCAGTCGTCGGCGGAACCGCAATTTTCGATCATGTTCTTGCCGGACCGGGCTTTGCCCGCTTCGAGCTGGTGACGGCGGGGGGCGTGCATCTTGGCGCCGGCCGCCCCTGTTTTGGTGAACAGGGGCCGGGTGGACCGGAGGCCCTGCTTGAAGGACTTGGCTACCGTGCCGCAAACCGCAGCGTTCTCGATCCGGCAGGGCCGGTAACCCTTTGCGTGTTTAGCCGCGGCTGAACCCGCCCGGCCCTTGCCGCGCGCCTGAGGACATGCTTCCATTTTTCGCGACGGGGAGCGCATATGGCGGGCAAGGACGAACGCATCATCAAGGCCGACGGCAACAAGGGCGAGACGATCACGGCCGAAAAGGTCGCGGTGATTGTCGATCCCGACGGGGCCGTGCGCATCCTGATTCCGGAAACGGAGATGCCGCTGCATCCGCGCGCGGTCGCCATCGTTGCCGCGGCGATGCGTCTTGAAGACGACGACTATGTGGTCGAACTCGTCGGCTCGCTCGGCGATTGAGCCTTTTGCCCCACAATCGGCACAGGATCGTCACGGAACTGTCAGGCAAAGCAACTAGGCAGCCGCACTGAGAAACGCGGTGCAGGCCGAATCATCACGGCGCACCGGTTGCAAGAGGCCCTGCCGATGCTGTCCACCCGCCTGTTGTTCCTGTGTAACGACAACACCTTCCTCAGTGTTCTCGCCGAAGCGCTGGCCAATTCCATGAGCGATGGTTCGGTGCGGGCCTTTTCCGCCGGCCTGCTGCCGGCCGGCCATGTCGATCCGATGGTGTTCGAGCTTCTGCACGAAGAAGGCATCGCCGGAGCCGGCTTGTCCTCCAAGTCCTGGCAGATCTTCACCTTTCCCGATGCGCCGGGGATCGACCGGGTGATCACGCTGTCGCCGCGCACCGCTCTCGTCGCGCTGCCGGCCTTTATGGGCGATCCGCCGCGCCTGCGCATGGTGCTCGACGATCCGAGAGAAATCACCTGCCCGGCGGAACGGCGCTGGCAGGCCCGGCTTTTCCTGCGCCGGCTGAAGGCGGACCTTTGCCGTCTCATGGATGTGCGCAGTTCGGAAATGCCTCTGGATTTGCCCGTATATGAGGGCCTTTGCGCCAAAGGGTGAGGCTTTCGCGCGCTTGTGCTCGCAGGTCAGACGTGCAAACTCCCTTAAGCTGTTCGTGCAAGACTGTGCGGCGAGCGGTAAGGGGGCTGTTTCGTGACGGGTGCATCCAGGGTGCTGGCTTCAAGAATTCTTGTCGTGTCCCTGTCGGGCGTTCTTTTGGCCGGTTGTCAGACCGGCGGCTTCGGGCGCAGGCCGGCGACGGCCACCACGCCGGTGGCTTCGACAAATCTGCCGCCCGTGACCATCCAGCCGACGACGCCGAACCAGACGCTGGAGCAGGCCGTCGGACCTGACGGACAGCCGCTGGAACAGCCGACGGGCGTTCCGCCGGATGCGGAGACGGAAGTCGCGGCTCTGCCCGATCCTGCCGCCGCACCCGATCCCGCTGCCGGAACCAGCGGCGGCACCGATCTCACCGAAGACGATCTCATCGGCGTGTGGTCGGCATCCACGGGAGGCATTCCATGTTCGCTCAATCTGTCTCTGACGTCGTGGACCGGTGGCTATCGCGCCTCGGCCCGCAACTGCGGCGATCCGGTGATCGCGGGCGTGCAGGCCTGGAACGTGGCCGGGCGCCAGGTGCTGCTGTTCGGCGAGGGCGGGGCGCCTCTGGCAACGCTCTATGCCACACAAGGCACGCGCTACAGCGGCCAGACGGCGACCGGCCGTCCGATCAGCCTGTCGCGCTAGAAGATGGTGACGGCATGAATCCTCTCCTCGGATGGGCGGGCCTTTGGGCCGATATGGTCCGGATGAGCGGGGACTCGGCGACCGTCATCGCGCTGCGCACGCCGCGCCTCTTCCTCACCACCCGGCCGTCCATGGATTTCTTCGATCTCGTGGCGGAAAAGGCCGATGCCCTGGCCAATGGCGCGCACGGCGCTGCCGTTGCCTCGATCCGTTCGGCCGGTCATGCTGATGCGCCGACCCGCATCCTCAGGGCCGCCATCCATCCGGCCGCGACCCGCGTGCGCGGCAATCGCGAGCGCCTGTTGAAGGATCGCGGCGGAAGCGGGGTCTGACGGACAGCCGTCATGGAAGGCCCGCTCTCTTTCGAGCCGTCGCTTGCCGGCACCTATGAAGCCCTCGTTGCCAAGGGCGATATTCGCGCGGACAACGAGCAGAAGCGCATCGTCGGCCTTCTCGACGGGCTGTTGCAGGATCTTGCCGCCATGCGCATGCAGCGCAAGTCGAGCGCGCTCGGCTGGCTGTTTGCCAAGAAGGCGAAGCCGGAGCCTGTGCGCGGGCTCTATCTTTGGGGCGGCGTCGGGCGCGGCAAGACGCTGCTGATGGACCTCTTCTTCGAGAAGGTGCCGCTGCGGCGCAAGCGCCGGGCGCATTTCCACGCCTTCATGAGCGATGTGCACGAGCGCGTGCACGCCTGGCGGCAGGCCCTGAAGATGGGCGCGGTCAAGGGCGACGATCCGATCCCGCCGGTTGCGGCATCGCTGGCCGAAGAGGCGCGGGTTCTGTGCTTCGACGAGTTTCACGTCACCGACATCGCCGATGCGATGATCCTGGGGCGGCTGTTCACCGAGCTGTTCAATGCCGGCGTCGTGCTGGTCGCGACCTCCAACGCTCCGCCGGACGGGCTCTACAAGGACGGGCTCAACCGGCAGCTTTTCCTGCCCTTCGTGGGGCTTCTCAAGAACCGTGTCAATGTTCACGAATTGATCTCCGAAACCGATTACAGGCTGGAAAAGCTGGAAGCGGCCCCGGTCTGGTATGCGCCGGAAGGAGAGGCGGCCGATGCGGCGATGGATGCGGCCTGGGACCGGCTGACCCACAAGGCGGACGGCGTGGAAATGGCGCTGCATGTGAAGGGGCGTCTCGTCACCGTGCCGCGGCAGGCGCACGGGGTCGCGCGCTTCACATTCGATGACCTCTGCGCGCGCCCTCTGGGGGTAGAGGATTACCTCACCCTGGCGATGGAATTCCACACGCTGATGATCGATCGCATCCCGTTGCTTGACGACCAGAACCGTAATGAAACGAGGCGCTTCATCAATTTGGTGGATACCCTTTACGACACCCGGACCAAGCTCGTTGCCTCGGCGGCGGCGGTGCAGACAGGCCTCTATTCCGGCGCAAAGGGTTATGAGGCCTTCGCTTTCGACAGAACCGCCTCAAGACTGATCGACATGGCCAGCGAGGACTATCTCGCCGCCCCCCGCCAGGCCGGCAATCTTCCCATTACGTAAGCTCTCTCGTCGGAACGGATAACGCCCTTCGGCCAACTTGCGCCGTCGCAGCAAAAGGTCTATTGCGGGCGCGTCTTCAAACACTTACCTTACGTTATGGGAAGGTTCTTCATGGCACGCAAGAAGATCGCGCTGATCGGTTCCGGTCAGATCGGTGGTACGCTCGCCCATCTCGCCGGCCTCAAGGAGCTCGGGGATATCGTGCTCTTCGACATCGCCGAAGGGGTTCCGCAGGGCAAGGCTCTGGATCTCGCCGAATCCTCGCCGGTCGACGGTTTCGACTCGGCTCTTTCGGGTGCCAATGATTACGCCGACATCGAAGGCGCGGAT
>JAGRKQ010000147.1:0-2396 GCA_020442235.1 Hyphomicrobiaceae bacterium
GTGCCCTATGTGAAGGAGCGCTGAGATGACCGGCCTCGATGCCCTGTTCGATGCGGCCCGATCCGTGCGCGAGACCGCCTATGCGCCCTATTCGCGCTTCCGGGTCGGGGCGGCGCTTTGCGACGAGGCGGGGCGCATCCATGCCACGGCCAATGTGGAAAACGCCGCCTATCCGGTCGGCACCTGCGCCGAGGCCGGCGCGATCAGCGCGCTGATCGCCTCGGGAGCCAGACGCATCGCCGGCGTTGCCGTCGTCGGCGGACGGCGCGACGACGAGACCGGTCCCTGGCGCCTGATCACGCCCTGCGGCGCCTGCCGGCAGCGGCTTGCCGAATTTGCCGGCCCCGACACCCCCGTCCGGCTGGGGAGCCCCGAGGGCGTTCTTCTCGACACCACGGTCGGCGCGCTCTTGCCGCATGCCTTCGCCCTTGAAGAGACCGCGCCAGGAGATGCGTCATGAGCGATCCCGTTTCGATCATCCGGGCCGCCCGGCCGAGCGCTGCACCCCGGCTCGCCATCGTGCTCGGCTCGGGCCTTTCCGGCTTTGCCGACAGCCTCGAAGGGGCAACCGCGATCCCCTATCAGGAGCTTCCGGGCTTCCCGCTGCCGGGCGTTTCCTCGCACCGGCGCGAGCTGGTCATCGGCCATCTTGCCGGCGTGGAGATCGCCGTTCTGGCCGGCCGGGCGCATGTCTATGAGCACGGCAAGGCCGATGTCATGCGCGCGCCGATCGAGACGATGAAGGCGCTTGGCGCAGAGGCGCTCGTTCTCACCAACGCCGCCGGATCGCTGCGCGCCGACATGCCCCCCGGCGCGCTGATGGCGATCAGCGACCACATCAATTTTTCCGGCCGCAATCCGCTCATCGGCATCGCTGACGACAGCCGCTTCACCGACATGACGAACGCCTATGACGCGGGGCTACGCGGCCGCCTCAAGGCGGCGGCGGCGCGGCTCGGCATCCCCCTCAATGAAGGGGTCTATATGTGGTTCCTCGGGCCCAATTTTGAAACGCCGGCAGAAATCCGCATGGCCCGCACCCTGGGCGCCGATGCGGTCGGCATGTCGACGGTGCCGGAGACGATCCTTGCCCGTCATGCCGGGCTGGCGGTCGCCGGCGTCTCGACCATCACCAATCTCGCCGCCGGGATGACCGGCGAAGCGCTGTCGCATGACGAGACCAAGGCGGTCGGCGCCCGCGCGGTCGGCGATCTGTCCCGGCTTCTGACCGCCTTCGTTTCGGAGTTCGCGCAATGAGCGCCGATGTTTCCGGGATGGACCCGATCCGCGCCGCAGGGCTGGCGCTGTCCTGCCTCGACCTCACCGATCTTGCCGATCCGGGCCGGGCGGAGGATGTCGCAGCCCTTGCCGCAAGAGCGGTGACGCCGCATGGCCCGGTCGCCGCGCTCTGCGTCTGGCCACGCTTCATCGCAGCCGCCAGGGCCGCCTCGGGCGACGCGGTGCCGATCGCAACCGTGATCAATTTTCCCAGGGGCGACGGCAGCCGGGACGCCATCCTTGCCGAACTGGACGGAGCGCTCGCATCCGGCGCAAACGAGATCGACCTTGTCTTCGACTGGCGCGCCTTTCTTTCCGGTCGGCGCGGCTTTGCCGAAACTCTCGTCAGGTCGGTGCGGGCGGCAATGCCCGCAGCCATGCCGCTGAAGGTCATTCTGGAGACCGGCGAACTGCCGCCCGATGCGGTGCGCCCGGTGGCCGAGGCCGCCCTTGCCGGCGGGGCGACGATGCTGAAAACCTCCACCGGCAAGACCGCCCACGGCGCCAGCCTTGAAGCGGCGGCAACCCTCCTTTGCGTCATCGCCGAAGCCCCGCGCCCAGTCGGGCTGAAGATTTCCGGCGGCGTGCGATCAGTGCGCGATGCCGGCGCCTATCTGGCGCTGGCCGAGGCGCGGATGGGGGCGGATTTTCTCGCGCCCGCGACCTTCCGCTTCGGCGCAAGCGGGCTTCTCGATGCCGTTCTGGCAACGCTCAGCGGCACGGCACCGCAGGACACCGGCCCGGATGCCGGTCATAATCCCGGCCAGAATCCCGGAAAGGCTTATTGAGGCTTCCATGCGGCTCGCCCAGGAAATCATCCGCGACAAGCGCGACGGCAAGGCCCTTTCGCGCGGGGACATTGCCAGCTTCGTTGCCGGCCTCACCGACGGCTCGGTCAGTGAAGGCCAGGTGGCGGCGCTCGCCATGGCGGTGATCTTCAAGGGGCTGTCGCAGGACGAACGCGTCGCCCTGACGCTGGCGATGCGCGATTCGGGCACCGTCCTCGACTGGTCGCATCTGCCCGGCCCGGCGCTCGACAAGCATTCGACCGGGGGCGTCGGCGATACGGTCTCGCTGATGCTGGCGCCGATCATTGCCGCCTGCGGCGGTTTCGTGCC
>JAGRKQ010000147.1:2421-4450 GCA_020442235.1 Hyphomicrobiaceae bacterium
GGCGGCACGCTCGACAAGATGGATGCCATTCCCGGCTATCGAAGCCAGCCGGACCTTGAAACCTTCCGGCGGGTCGTCGCACAGACCGGTGCGGCGATCATCGGCCAGACCGCCGATCTTGCCCCTGCCGACCGGCGTTTCTATGCCATCCGCGACACCACCGGCACGGTGGAATCGCTCGATCTCATCACCGCCTCGATCCTTTCAAAGAAGCTGGCGGCCGGGCTTGGCGGTCTCGTTCTCGACGTCAAATGCGGCAATGGCGCCTTCATGCAGAGCGAGGACGAGGCCCGCGCGCTGGCCGAAAGCCTCGTCAGCGTCGCCAATGGCGCCGGCCTTCCGACCCGCGCGCTTCTCACCGACATGAACGAGGTGCTCGGCGGCATCGCCGGCAATGCGCTGGAGGTCGAGGGTGCCATCGGCTTTCTTTCCGGCATGCGGCGCGATCCGCGCATGCAGGCGGTCGTCCTTGCCCTTTGCGGCACGATGCTGGCGCTCGGCGGCCTCGCCGCAAGCGCGGATGCCGGCGCTGCAATGGCCGAGACCGCCCTCGACACCGGGGCTGCGGCGGAGCGGTTTTCGCAGATGGTCGCAGCGCTCGGCGGACCGGGCGATCTTGTCGACAGGCCCGAGCAGTATCTTGCCCGCGCGCCGGTGGTCCGGGCTGTTGCCGCTCCGCGCGCCGGCCATGTCGCAACGCTCGCAACGCGCGATCTCGGCCTTGCCGTCATCACGCTCGGCGGCGGACGGCGCAAGCCCGAAGACCGGATCGACCCCGCCGTCGGCCTCAGCGCCATCTGCGGCATCGGCCAGCGTGTCGAAGCCGGCGATCCGCTGGCGCTCGTCCATGCGCGCAATGCCGAAGACGCCGAGGCGGCCAGCCTTGCGGTTGCCCGCGCCTTCACCTTCTGCGATACGCCAGCGCCGCCGCGCCCGGTCATCGGAGCGCGCATCGACGGAGACCTTGCATGAACCGCCGCGCCTTTCTCGTCGTCCTCGATTCGGCCGGCATCGGCGGTGCGCCGGATGCGGCGGCCTTCGGGGATGAGGGCGCCAACACGCTCGGCCATATCGCGATGGCGGCGCTGGAAGGCCAGGCCGACATGCCCGGCCTGCGGTCCGGGCCGCTGCACGTGCCGGTGATGGCCTCGCTCGGTCTTGGGCGGGCGCTCGCCTTTGCCAGCGGGCTGCGCGTGCCGGGCCTCATCGAGGCGGCGCCGCGCGAAAACGCCTTCTATGGCGCGGCCACCGAAGTCTCGATCGGCAAGGACACCCCCTCCGGCCACTGGGAGATCGCCGGCGTGCCGGTGCCCTTCGCCTGGGGCTATTTTCCGCACACCGTGCCCGCCTTTCCCGAAGCGCTTCTGGCCGCGATCCGCGAGCAGGGCGGCATCGAAGGCTCGCTCGCCAATCGCCATGCCTCGGGCACCGAAGTGATCGAGGACTTCGGCGAGGAGCACATCGCAACCGGTCATCCGATCTTCTACACCTCGGTCGATTCGGTTTTGCAGATCGCCGCGCATGAAGAGCTGTTCGGGCTGGAGCGGCTTTACGATCTCTGCCAGGTGGTGCGCCGGCTGGTCGATCCGCTGATGATTGGACGGGTGATCGCACGCCCCTTCGTCGGAACGCATCGCGGCGGCTTCAAGCGCACGCCAAACCGCAAGGACTTTGCCATTCCGCCGCCCGAACCGACGCTGCTCGACCGCACCGTCGCCGGCGGCGGACGCAGCATCGCGCTCGGCAAGCTCAGCGACATCTTCGCCGGCCATGGCGTCAGCACGGTGCGCAAGGCGCCGGGCAACATGGCGCTGTTCGACGTGCTTTTGAAAACCCAGGACGATGCGCAAAGCGGCGATCTCGTCTTCGCCAATTTCGTCGATTTCGATTCCGAGTTCGGCCACCGGCGCGACGTTGCCGGCTATGCCGAGGCGCTGGAAGCCTTCGATGCCCGGCTCGCCGAATTCCTGCCGCGCATGCGCGAGGGCGACCTTCTCATTCTGACCGCCGATCACGGCAACGATCCGAC
>JAGRKQ010000148.1:0-2515 GCA_020442235.1 Hyphomicrobiaceae bacterium
TATGGCGAATACGTCACCGGCCCGCGCATCATCACCGACGAGACCAAGGCGGAGATGAAGCGCGTTCTCACCGACATCCAGACCGGCACCTTCACCCGCAACTGGATGCTGGAGAACAAGGTCAACCAGACCTCGTTCAAGGCCGTGCGTGCGCGCAATGCCGCTCACCCGATCGAGGAAGTCGGTTCCAAGCTGCGCGGCATGATGCCGTGGATTTCGGAAAAGGCGCTGGTCGACAAGTCGAAGAACTGAGGCCTACCAGCCTTCATCGACGATGCGGCGGGCGGTGCGCTTCGGCGGGCCGCCCGTTGCTTTTCCGATAAAGTGGACGCCGAGCCGGTTCGGTTCTGCCCACACCGTTTCGGCATGCATCAGTCCGCCGAAGTCTTCGGGCATGGCCAGATCGAACTGCGGCGGGATCTGGCGCGCATCGGTGACGTCGAGCCGTGCGCCCGTCGCCGAATGATTGCGCATCAGCGCATCGAAGGACGATGTGTGGCCCTTCAGTTCGATCCGGGTCTTCTGGAGGCAGCGCCGGCGCGGCGCCTGTCTGCGTTCGTCCTGCATGCGTGTCGAGCCCGCCGCGGTGATCCTGACTGATTTCGGGCGACATGACGCCCTTTGTCATGCTTCAGGCCTAGCATGATCGGGGCACCGCGTCCGCATTCACGCCTTTACATGGTAAAGTGCCGGGCACAGGGCGGGCGAAACGCGAAAAGCATCGAGGAGACGTGTCATGAAGAAGATCCTGACCATCGCCAGCGCAGCACTCATGGCAGGCGCCATGCTCACCGTCGATATCGGCCAGGCGGAAGCCCGCCATCGGGGCGCCGCCTTTGGCGCCGGCATTGTTGCCGGTGTCGTCGGCGCGCTGATCATCGGCAATGCCGCGCGCGGCGGCCATCACTACACCTATGGCGGTCATCGTTATCAGATGGGCCATGGCCCGGCCTGGCGTCATCATGCGGCCTGGTGCCGTTCGCGCTATCGGTCCTGGAACCCGCACACCAATCTGTTCCTGTCCTATTCCGGGCAGTATCGGCACTGCCGCTCGCCCTATGTGCGTTAAGACGCAGTTAGCCTAGCGCCATTTCGCCGGGCCTTGGCTGTTGACAGGGCAGGGCGCTCAGGGGTCACCCTGAGCGCCTGATGCCGTTCGCGCGGTTCTTCTCATCATGTGAGTTCCCCATGCCGACACGCCGCTATGTCATCCTCGACGTTTTCACCGAAGAGGCCCTGACGGGAAATCCGCTTGCCGTCGTTCTCGATGGCGAGGATCTGACCGATGCGGCGATGCAGGCGATCGCGCGGGAATTCAACCTGTCGGAGACGACCTTCGTGCAGCCGCCGGAAAAACCCGGCCACACCGCGAAGCTGCGCATCTTCACGCCGGCGCGCGAACTGCCCTTTGCCGGCCACCCGACGGTGGGCAGCGCAATCGCCTGCGCACTCGACCGCAATGCCGGCACCCAGGAGCATTTCGAGGCGCTGATCGCGCTGGAAGAGGCGATCGGATCGGTGCGCTGCGGCGTTACGGTAAGGGGGTCCTCCGGCTTTGCCGAATTCGATCTGCCGAAATTGCCCGAGCAGGTTAAACTCGATCTCGACAAGGTGCTGATCGCCGAAGCGCTGGGGCTGAACACGCGCGAGATCGGGTTTGAAAACCATCTCGTGACGGCCTGGTCGGCAGGGGTGCCATATGTGTTCGTGCCTGTCCACGATGTGCAGACCCTGGGACGCATCACGATCCGCCACAGCCTTTTTGCCGAGGCTTTCCCGCTCGAAGGCCATGCGGCGGCCTTCGTCTATGCGCGGGCCGAGAACGGCGAACGCCACGCCTTCCGGGCACGCATGTTCGCGCCCGAAATGGGCATCACCGAAGACCCGGCCACCGGCAGCGCCGCCGCCGCCTTTGCCGGCGTGGTCATGGCCTTCGACCAGCCGCGCAACGGCGAGGAAGCGATCGTCCTGCATCAGGGCGTCGAAATGGGCCGACCCTCGCAGATCCATCTGACACTGGCGATCGAGGACGGGCGTCTGACCGGCGCGCGCATCGGCGGGCATGCGGTGCGCATCGCCGAAGGGCGGTTGATGACGCTTTGAAGCCCGGGCGCGCTGCATCGATCAGGCCTTGCTGATGCTTGCCTATCCTTGCGGCGGCCTGTAAGACTTGCTTAACCCATCGCTGAAAGACTTTTCGCGAAACCGGAACCTGAAGATGCCACGACGCGACGCCATTGCCGTTTCGCAGAATGCCGCCGACAAGGCGGTGGGCATTGCCGTTTTTGCGCTGCCAATTGCAGCCCTGCTTCTTCTCCTTATCTGCCCCTGAGCGCCGCCAGGTTGCACGAAGCGACTGGGCACTCAGGGGACACGCCATCAACGAGGCCCGCGACCAAGATCGCCACAACGGGCCAGACGTGTATCGATAAGCGAACGGAACGACCATCATGACCATTTCCACCGACGCGAACGGCCGCGAGCAGGTCCGCATTTTCGACACCACCCTGCGCGA
>JAGRKQ010000148.1:2602-3342 GCA_020442235.1 Hyphomicrobiaceae bacterium
GCGGGCTTCCCGATTGCCTCCAACGGCGACTTCGAGGCCGTCAACGAAATCGCCAAGCGGGTGAAGAGGGCCACCGTCTGCGGTCTCGCCCGGGCCTCGGCGCGCGACATCGACCGGGCTGCCGAAGCGCTGGCACCGGCTGCGAACCGCCGCATCCACACCTTCATCTCCACCTCGCCCCTGCACATGAAGCACAAGCTGCAGATGGAGCCAGAGGACGTCTATTCGCGCGTCATCGACAGCGTTTCGCGGGCCCGCACCCATACCGACGACGTCGAATGGTCGCCCGAAGACGGCACGCGCACCGAGCATGATTTCCTCTGCCGCTGTGTGGAAGCGGCGATCAAGGCCGGTGCCTCGACGATCAACATTCCCGATACCGTCGGCTATACGGTGCCGGAGGAATATTTCGCCCTCATTACCATGCTGCGCGAGCGCGTGCCGAACGCCGACAAGGCCGTCTTTTCCGTGCACTGCCACGACGATCTCGGCATGGCGGTCGCCAACAGCCTGGCAGGCGTGCGCGCCGGCGCGCGGCAGATCGAATGCACCATCAACGGGCTTGGCGAACGCGCCGGCAATGCCTCGCTGGAAGAGGTGGTGATGGCGATCCGCACCCGCTCCGACCGGATGCCCTATTTTACCGGCATCAAGACGCCGATGCTGATGCAGGCCTCCAAGCTGGTGTCGGCGGTGTCGTCCTTCCCGGTGCAATACAACAAGGCGATCGTCGGCAAGAA
>JAGRKQ010000148.1:3379-5190 GCA_020442235.1 Hyphomicrobiaceae bacterium
ACGGCATGCTGAAGAACGCCGAAACCTACGAGATCATGCGGCCCGAGGATGTCGGGGTGAAGGAAACCAGCCTCGTCATGGGCAAGCATTCGGGTCGTCACGCCTTCCGCGAGAAGCTGTCGGCGCTGGGCTACGATCTGGGCGAGAACGCCTTCGAGGATGCGTTCCGCCGCTTCAAGGATCTCGCCGACCGCAAGAAGCATGTCTATGACGAGGACATCGAGGCGCTGGTGGAAGACCAGATTTCCTCGGCTTCGGAGACGTTCCGCGTCGTGGCGCTGACGGTTATCGCCGGCACCGGCGGGCCGCAGAAGGCGATCATCACCATGGATGTCGAAGGCCAGCATGTGACGCGCGAAGTGGCCGGCTCCGGCCCCGTCGATGCCGTCTTCAACGCCATCCGCGCCATCGTGCCGCATGAGGCCAAGCTGTCGCTCTATCAGGTGCATGCCGTGACCGAAGGCACGGATGCGCAGGCGGAGGTCTCGGTGCGGCTGGAAGAGGACGGGCGCATCGTCACCGGGCGCGGCGCCGATACCGACACCATGGTCGCATCCGCCAAAGCTTATGTCTCGGCGCTCAACAAGCTGATGGTCCGCCGCAGCAAGGCCGCCCCCGGCGCCTTGCAGGCCGTCTGACACACCAACCGAACGGGCCGGTGCAGCGGATGGCGCTGCTCCGGCCCTTTTTCATGCCGCAGCGCGGCCCGCGAAAGGAAGAGAACCGACAATGACCGAGCACAGCAGCGCGACGCTGGAAAAGGCCCACGCCCTCGTCGATGCGACCAAGATCGCGCGCTCCACCCTGGAAGCCGTCAAGACCGTCGCCCGCCAGCAGTTCGCCAACAATCTGCCGCCGCATTCCGATGTGATCGACCAGGTGCTGGAAAGCCACCGCGCCGATCTGGAGCAGGTGATCGCGGAGGTCTATGCCAAGCACTATTCCACCCAGACCATGGATGCGGCGCTGGCTTTCTTTTCCAGCGAGGCCGGCCGCGAGATCGATTCCAAGCGCGTCGCCATCGATGTGGAAGTGCAGGAGCGCAGCCGCGTCATCGGCCGCGAGATCATGCAGGATCTTTTGAAAAAACTCTCGCAGTAGGTCCTTGAATCCGGCGGCTGAACCGGCTAAAGGCGAAGCCCCGTGGGTGTATAGCTCAGTTGGTAGAGCAGCTGACTCTTAATCAGCGGGTCCAAGGTTCGAGCCCTTGTACACCCACCACTTTCCCTTCAGGTCGTCTCTGCCAACCGACTTGGTCTTCCGTTCAAAGCGCCTGGCCGGAGGCCTCACGCCCCCAGCGGCTCCACGTCGACGGCCACCTTGTGGGACTGTTCGCCGGCCAGCATGACGACGCCGCGCACGGGCGCCACATCGGCATAGTCGCGCCCGTAGCCGACGACGATGTGATCGTTTTCCACCGTGATGCCGTTGGTCGGGTCGACGCCGACCCAGCCGGCCGCCGATCCGCACCACACATCCACCCAGGCATGCATGGCATCGGCGCCCTCGAGGCGCGGCTGGCCGGGCGGCGGGATGGTGCGCAGATAGCCCGACACATAAGCCGCCGGAATGCCATAGGCGCGCAGGCCCGCAATCATGATGTGGCTGAAATCCTGACAGACGCCTGCCTTGCCGGCAAAGGCCTCCGGCGCGCGTGTCGTGACGCTGGTCGCCTCGGGATCATAGGCGATGTCGGCCTGAAGGCGCTTGTTGAGGTCGATGATCGCGTCGAGGATCGAGACGCCCGGCCGCATCGAGCTTCCGACATAGGCAAGGATCGCCGGATCCACCTCGGTGAGGGCGGACGGGGC
>JAGRKQ010000011.1:0-362 GCA_020442235.1 Hyphomicrobiaceae bacterium
CGGTCGCGCGCGCCATCGGGATTGCGGGTCGGCGCCAGCCGCGAGGGGGCGCGCAAAAGGCCGGCCAGCATGGCGCTTTCGGCCAGCGTGATCTCGCGCGCGGAGCGGCCGAAATAACGGCGCGCAGCCGCATCGACCCCGGTGGCACCGGCCCCGAGATAGACCCGGTTGAGATACATTTCGAGAATCTCGTCCTTGGAGAAATTGGCCTCCAGCCAGAAGGCCATGACGAGTTCCTGGATCTTGCGCCCCAGCGTCCTGTCCGGCGTCAGGAAGAGATTCTTGGCCAGCTGCTGGGTGATCGTCGAACCGCCCTGCACGAAGCGGCCGGCGGTGATGTTGACGGCGATGGCCCGGGCAAG
>JAGRKQ010000011.1:409-1157 GCA_020442235.1 Hyphomicrobiaceae bacterium
ACCGCCTCGGGCAGGAAGCGCGGCAGATGTTCGATGCGCACCTGCTCGCCGCCGGTGTCGCCGCGATTGGCCAGAACCGTGCCGTCATTGGCCAGGATCGCGATGTTGGGCGGCCGGTCCGGCACGCGCCATTCCGAAGGCGGGGGAAGATGCAGCGCATACCAGGCCAGAATGCCAGCGACGGCGATGACGCCCCAGAGCGACAGGATGGCGCTCCAGTAGACCGCGCGCCCGATAAACCGGCGCAGGCCCCCGCCTTTCGCCGCCTTCTTGCGGCGCGTTCGCGAACGGGGGCGCTGAGCGCCGCCCGAACCGGAGGCCGGTTTGGAGGGTGAACGCCGGCGCGCCGGCTCCGGCGCGGCACGATCTGCACCGGAAACGCGCAGTTCTTCATCGCCGCTGCCGGTTTTTTCAAACCGCGGCTCGATGCGTTCCGATCCCTTTTTGCCCTGCCGTCTTGCCATGGCGCCCCGATCCGGCCTCGCGCTCGGCCGCGCGTGAAACGGGAATCACATCCCCGACACGGCCCTCTTCTCACCCATGCAATCTTGCAGACCGGTAAAATTGGCCCGCCCGCGTTAGGGTTAATTGCTTCAATTGATCGGAAAGTCGGCAAGACAATGGTAAAGACAGGCTGGGTGATGAGGGAGGTTTGCTGACGATCCGTCTGGAGCGGCGAACCCATGTTGAATTCTGGCACAAAAGCATTCGCGCTTTCGCCGGCCCCGCGCGTCGACTGGGTCGATGT
>JAGRKQ010000011.1:1293-4582 GCA_020442235.1 Hyphomicrobiaceae bacterium
GCAGGCCTGTTCCTGGCGCGCAGCATCGAACGCGACTGGCGGACCTATCTCGACCGCAAGGTTCTGCATTTTGCCTATTTCTACGTGCTGTGGATGGTCATCCAGTGCACGATCAAGTGCTCGATCACGGCCGAACACTGGTATGATGTGCCGCTGCACATGGTGATCAGCCTCGTGGAACCGTTCGGCACCCTGTGGTTCGTCTACATCCTGCCGATCTTCTTCATCACCACGAAGCTCCTGCGCCGTGTTGCGCCGGTTGCCATCCTCGCTGTTGCCGCGCTTCTGGAAATCCTGCCGATCCACACCGGCTGGACGGTGATCGACGAGTTCGCCGCGCGGTATGTCTACTTCTTCGCCGGCTATGCCTTCGCTCCGCTCGCCTTCCGGGTTGCCGAAGAAGTGCGCCAGCATCCGCTGCCTGCCCTTGGTCTTCTGGCGGTCTGGGGGGCGCTGAACACGGTCGCCGTCACCACCGAGGTTCATGTCCTCGGCTGGACGGGTTCGGCTTCGGTGCTGCCGGTCGTTTCCCTGATCCTCGGGGGTCTTGGAGCCTTCGCGGTGATCTCCCTGTCGGCGCTTCTGACCGATTCCCCCTTCGGCAAGCTCTTCCGCTACATGGGCGAGCGGTCCATCGTGGTCTATCTCGCCTTCTTCCTGCCGATGGCTCTGCTGCGCACGGTCCTGCACAAGATCGCGCCGGACATGGATGTCGCGCTCGTCTCCATCGCCGTCACGCTCTTCGCCATCTCCGTGCCGCTCCTGATGGACGTGACGATCCGGCGCACCGGCGGGCTCGGCTCCTTCCTCTTCCGCCGGCCGAACTGGGCGCGGCTGGTGCCGGAAAAGCCCGCGCGCCCGACCGGCCATCTGGTCCCGGCCGAATAAGACAAGACGCGGTCGGCGGGCCTGGGGATGCCCGCCGATTGCATCTTTGACTTTTGCGCG
Organism: Hyphomicrobiaceae bacterium; assembly: GCA_020442235.1. GTDB lineage: Bacteria > Pseudomonadota > Alphaproteobacteria > Rhizobiales > MH13 > JAGRKQ01. Next base: position 2,242 of record JAGRKQ010000011.1, read on the forward strand.
GCGCCGGCCATGATCCGGCCATGGCCAGCACCTCTTCCAACTCAGTCGGGCCGGGCGACATCGTCTTTCTTGTCGACGGCTCGAACTTCATCTTCCGCGCCTTTTTCCAGTCCATGAATCAGGACCGGAAATACAATTACCGCTCCGACGGCTTGCCGACCGGGGCGGTTCGGCTGTTCGCGGCCAAGCTCTTCCAGTTCGTCACCGAAGGCGCGCTCGGCATCCGCCCGACGCATCTTGCCATCATCTTCGACAAGTCCGAGGACAGCTTCCGCAAGGCGCTCTACCCGCCCTACAAGGCCAATCGCTCCGAGCCGCCGGAAGACCTCGTGCCGCAGTTCCCGCTGATGCGCGAAGCGGTGCGCGCCTTCGGCCTGACACCGGTCGAGCAGGTGAAATACGAGGCCGACGACCTCATCGCGACCTATGCCCGCCAGGCGCGCGAGGCCGGCGCGGAGGTCATCATCATCTCCGCCGACAAGGACCTGATGCAGCTCATCACCGACGAGAAGGTGTCGATGTATGACCCGGCCTCGGGCAGCGCGGCGAAAGGCAAGGGCTACCGCGCCGAACGCCGGATCGGCCGCGATGAAGTGATCGACTATTTCGGTGTGCCGCCGGAAAAGGTCGTCGACTGCCAGGCGCTGGCCGGCGATTCCACCGACAATGTGCCCGGTGCGCCGGGGATCGGCGTCAAGACCGCCGCGCAGCTTCTCAGTGATTTTGGCGATCTGGAAACGCTTCTCGCCCGTGCCGGCGAGATCAAGCAGCCCAAGCGCCGCGAGACGCTGACCGACCCCGACGTCATCGAGAAGGTGAAGATCTCGCGCGAGCTGGTGAAGCTCGTCGATGACGTGCCGCTCGAGGTGCCGCTTGCCGACCTCGCCTTCCACGATCCGGAGGCCGGACCGCTGATCGCCTTCCTCAAGGCGATGGAGTTCACCACCATCACCCGGCGTGTCGCCGAACGCTATGAGGCCGACATCGGCGCCTTCGAGCCGGAAGAACGGCTTGCCAAGGGTGGCGAGGACGTTCCCGCGCTCGCCGATGGCAGCGCTCCCGGCGCCGATGAAGCGGCCCCGACCGCCGCCGAGGCCGGTGCGATGACGCCGCAGGCGCTTGCCGCATCGCGGGCCGCATCGGCGAGAGCCACGGGCTTCGACGTCGAGGCCTATGTCTGCATCACCGCCGAGGGTGAACTGAAGGCCTGGATCGAGGAGGGCTTCAGGGCCGGGCGGATCGCGCTCGACACGGAAACCGACGGGCTCGATCCGCAACAGGCCGGCCTCGTCGGCATCAGCCTTGCCACCGCACCGGGCAGGGCCGCCTATATCCCGCTTGCCCACACCAGCGGCGACGGCGACCTCCTGTCTGAAACCACCGCCCCCGAACAGGTGCGCCTCGACCGGGCGATTGCCCTTCTGAAGCCGCTTCTGGAAGACGCCTCGACGCTGAAGGTGCTGCAAAACGCCAAGTTCGATCTGGCGATCCTCGCCCGGCACGGCATTGCCGTCGCACCGGTCGACGACACCATGCTGCTGTCCTACGCCGTCGATGCCGGGCGCGGCGGCCATGGCATGGACGACCTTTCCGAACGCCATCTCGGCCACACGCCGATCCCCTACAAGGCGGTGGCGGGCACGGGCAAATCCGCCGTCACCTTCGACCGGATCGCGCTCGATGCGGCAACCCGCTATGCCGCCGAGGACGCCGACGTCACGCTGCGCCTTCACGACGTGCTGAAACCGCGCGTTGCCGCGGCCGGCAAGCTTTCGGTCTATGAACGGCTCGAACGGCCGCTGATCGCCGTGCTGCAACGCATGGAAGCGCGCGGCATCAAGGTCGACCGGGCGATGCTGGCGCGGCTTTCGGGCGACTTCGCCCAGAAAATGGCCGGCTATGAGGAAGAAATCCGCACCCTTGCCGGGGAGGATTTCAACGTCGGCTCGCCGAAACAGCTGGGCGATATCCTGTTCGGCAAGATGGGGCTTCCCGGCGCCAAGAAGACCAAGACCGGGGCCTGGGCGACGCCGGCGGACGTTCTGGAAACGCTCGCCGCCGAGGGCCACGCGCTGCCGCGCAAGGTGCTCGACTGGCGTCAGCTGCAAAAGCTGCGCTCCACCTATACCGAGGCGCTGGCGGCGGCGATCAACCCTGAAACGGGTCGTGTGCACACCTCCTTCTCGCTGGCCTCGACCACGACGGGACGGCTTTCCTCCTCCGATCCCAATCTGCAGAACATCCCGGTGCGCACCGAGGAAGGCCGCAAGATCCGCCGCGCCTTCATCACGGATGAGGGCTGGCGCATCGTCTCGGCCGACTACAGCCAGATCGAGCTGCG
>JAGRKQ010000149.1:0-1521 GCA_020442235.1 Hyphomicrobiaceae bacterium
TTGGTCTGGGCGGCGATGTCCTGGATGAGGCCGACGACCTTGCCGATGCGGGTGGAGGCTTCGGAAAGCGCTCCCACGGTCGAGTTGGTCTCGCGCGCCTTGGCCATGGCTTCCGCGGCGATCTCGGAAGAGTTCGTTGCCTGGCGGGCGATTTCGCCGATGGAGGAATCGAGTTCCTGCACAGCGGCGGCAACGGTTTCCACGTTGACGGTCGCTTCTTCGGCACCGGCGGCCGAAGCGGTGGCGCGGTGGGTGGAGGCTTCTGCGGTTTCGCTCATCCGGGTGGAGGAGGAGCGCAGATCGTCGACCGCCGTGCCCAGCGCGGAGAAGGCTTCCGAGGTGATGCGCTCGAAGCGCTCAACCGAGTTGACGAGCTTGGTGGCAACGGACCAGGTCAGCATGGCCGCAGCATATTTCCCGGCGTTGTCGTAGAGCGCGACGACACGCAGGTCGAGCGTTTCCGGGCCGAGCTTGATCTTGGTCGTCCACGGCATGCGCGAGGGATCAACAAGGATGCCACGCTGGTGAGCCGGGTTCTTGTGGAACACGTCGACGGAGCGTCCAACCAGTTCGGAGGGTTCGACGCCGGGCGGCAGAAGCTCGCGGATGCTGTTCAGCGTCGTCACGCTGGTCTTGTTGATAAAGGTGATGTCCGCCGTCTTCGGATCGGCGAGCATGACGTTGACCGGAAGGTGGTCAAGAATTGCGGTAAGCATTTCCAGAGACGAGCGCACGTCCTTGCCGGTTTCGACGACCGCTTCCGCGGCAGGACGGCTTTTGCGAGCCATTTTCAACATTCTTCAGATCCCCCGATCTCAAAGAGCCTGCAAGCACTTTGAAAGCGAGGGTCGTCGCGAGCACTTAAGAAACGGTTAGGATAAAGGCGTGTGCGCTTTATTTTCGGGGGGCGCTTGGTCTATATCCGCAGCAATCCAGAGAGCGACCCCGTCCAGAGACGCGCAAAGCTACGGGAAAACACATGGCCGGACATTCACAGTTCAAGAACATCATGCACCGCAAGGGCCGCCAGGATGCGGTCCGCTCCAAGCTTTTCTCCAAGCTGGCGCGCGAAATCACCGTGGCGGCCAAGATGGGCACGCCGGATCCCGACATGAACCCGCGCCTGCGTCTGGCGATCCAGAACGCCAAGGCGCAGTCCATGCCCAAGGACAACATCGAGCGGGCCATCAAGAAGAGCCAGGGCGGCGACGGCGACAATTACGACGAGATCCGCTACGAGGGCTACGGGCCGGGCGGCATCGCGGTCATCGTCGAAGCGCTGACCGACAACCGCAACCGCACCGCCAGCGCCGTGCGTTCCTACTTCACCAAGCATGGCGGGTCGCTCGGCGAGACCGGGTCAGTCTCCTTCATGTTCGACCGGGCCGGCGAGATCGTCTATCCGGCTTCGGCCGGCGATGGCGATGCCATCATGGAAGCGGCGATCGAGGCCGGCGCCGATGACGTGGTCACCGAAGACGAGCAGCACACGATCCTGTGCGCCTTCGAGGATCTCGGCGA
>JAGRKQ010000149.1:1640-5660 GCA_020442235.1 Hyphomicrobiaceae bacterium
GACGAGGACGACGACGTGCAGAACGTCTTCGCCAATTTCGAGATCCCGGACGAGGTGATGGCCAAGCTCACCGCTGCGTGAGGGACTTTCGCCACAAAGGCAGACGGGCGGCGCGGTGCGGGGCACGGCGCCGCCTTTTTGTTCTTGGTCCGTTCATTTCTTTGGCGCTACAACGGGCCATGGGACGTGAGACGATTCGCATCATCGGCATTGATCCTGGCCTGCGGCGGACAGGCTGGGGGGTGATCGACGTTTCGGGAAACCGCATGGCCTTCGTGGCTTCGGGGACGGTGACGAGCGTTCAGGAAGCGCTGCTTGCCGACCGGCTGTTGCAGCTCTTTGAGGGGCTTTCGGGCGTTCTTGCCGCGCATCGGCCCGACGAGGCCGCCGTGGAGGCCACCTTCGTCAACCGCGATGCGGCCGCGACGCTGAAGCTCGGTCAGGCGCGTGGCATTGCGCTTCTGGTGCCGGCGCAGGCGGGACTGTTCGTTGGCGAATATGCGCCCAATCTCGTCAAGAAGACGGTTGTCGGCGCCGGGCATGCCGAAAAGCGCCAGATCCGGGCGATGGTGTCGATGCTGCTGCCCAGGGCCGTCTTCGACAGCGACGATGCGGCCGATGCGCTGGCGATCGCCATCTGCCACGCCCAGCACCGCGAGGCGCGCATGAGGGAGGCGGCCTTTTCATGATCGGCAAGCTGAAGGGGCGCGTCGACGCGCTGCTCGACGAAACCGTGATCCTTGATGTCGGCGGCGTCGGCTACGAGGTCTGGTGTCCGGCGCGCATCCTGTCGTCGCTGGAGGCAGGCACGGCCGCGGAGATCTGGATCGAGACGGTGGTGCGCGAGGACATGATCCGGCTTTACGGCTTTTCCTCCAATGCCGAACGCGACTGGTTCCGCATGCTGCAACAGGTGCAGGGCGTCGGGGCGAAGGTGGCGATGGCCGTTCTCGGCGTGATGAAGCCTTCCGAACTCGCCAATGCGATCGCGCTCGGCGACAAGGCGGCGCTGTCGCGCGCGCCCGGCGTCGGCAAGCGGGTGGCCGAACGGCTTGCCATCGAGTTGAAGGACAAGGTCGGCGGGCTTGCGGTCGGAACCGAAGCGGCCGCCATGCTCGGAGCCGTCCACGAGACGAGCGCCGGCGCGCCGCGCGAGGCGGTCTCGGCGCTGGTCAATCTCGGCTATGGTCAGGGGCAGGCGGCAGGCGCGGTCGCGGCGGCGGCGCGTGCGGCGGGCGAGGGGGCGGAGACGGCCGTTCTCATCCGTCTTGCCTTGAAGGAACTTGCCCGCTAGGCCGGGCGCTTCAGGGGATGTGAGGGCGCGTGGCCGACAATCCGATCCTTTCCGGTGAAGCGAAGGGCGACGAGCCCGACGCGGCACTGCGCCCGACGAAGCTTTCCGAGTTCGTCGGCCAGGCGGCGGCGCGCGCCAATCTGGAGGTCTTCGTCAAGGCCGCGCGCCAGCGGGGCGACGCGCTCGACCATGTTCTCTTCGTCGGTCCACCGGGCCTCGGCAAGACGACGCTCGCGCAAATCCTGTCGCGCGAACTGGGCGTCGGCTTCCGTTCCACCTCCGGTCCGGTGATCGCCAAGGCCGGCGATCTGGCGGCGATCCTCACCAATATGGAAGAGCGCGACGTGCTCTTCATCGATGAAATCCACCGGCTCAATCCGGCGGTGGAGGAAATTCTCTATCCGGCGATGGAGGACTTCCAGCTCGATCTGATCATCGGCGAAGGGCCGGCGGCNNCGCTCGGTGAAGATCGATCTGGCCCGCTTCACGCTCGTCGGGGCGACGACGCGGCTCGGCCTCCTGACAACGCCGCTGCGCGACCGCTTCGGCATTCCGATCCGGCTCGACTTCTACACCGAGGAAGAGCTTGACCACATCGTCACGCGCGGTGCCCGGCTGCTCGGTGCGCCAATCACGCCGGACGGGGCGCGCGAAATCGCCCGGCGCTCACGCGGGACGCCGCGCATCGCCGGGCGGCTCCTGCGCCGGGTGCGCGATTTCGCCCTCGTTGCCGGCCGCGATGCCATTGACCGCGAGGCCGCCGACAGCGCGCTGTCGCGCCTTGATGTCGACCGGCTCGGCCTCGATCAGCTCGACCGGCGTTATCTCGATACGGTCGCGCTCAAATTCGGCGGCGGGCCGGTCGGCATCGAGACGATTGCCGCCGCCATCGCCGAGCCGCGCGATGCCATCGAGGAGATCGTCGAGCCCTATCTCATCCGCGAGGGCTTCGTGCAGCGCACGCCGCGCGGGCGGGTTCTGACCCCGGCGGCGTTTGCCCATCTGGGCCTTGCCGTGCCGGAGATCGCCCGCCAGATGCCGCTGTTCGACCAACCGGGAGAGGGAGAGGCATGAGCGATTCAGGCACCATCGAGGCTGGCGTGCACCGTGTGTCCTTCCGGGTCTATTACGAGGACACGGATCTCGCCGGCATCGTCTATCACGCCAATTATCTGAAGTTCTTCGAGCGCGGACGCTCCGATTTCCTGCGCGTTGCCGGCATCGACCAGCGTGCCCTGAGCCAGGGCGAGGACGGGCTGTTCTTTGCCGTGCGCCATATGGATGTCGATTTCAAGAAGCCGGCGCGCTTCGACGATATCGTCACGGTGGAAAGCCGCATCAAGGCGATCTCCGGCGCGCGGGTCGTGATCGACCAGAAGGTGACCTGCGACGGGCGTGTCCTGTCGACGGCGGCGGTCACGGTCGCCGCGCTGGCCGCCAAAGGCGGACCGACGCGCCTCCCCGAAGCGGTGAGAACCCGATTCAGCGTGCTTCAGGATGCGGCCGATCCGGCCTGACAGGCGCGATCTCAACGCGCGGTTAACCATAAATGAGGCCTTGTTGCATCTGCGAAGCGGTTTGGCGACCGCGCGCCGTCCTGTCCTCATGTCGACACAATCGGCGCGCACCTCGCCCCGCACGGGACAAGGATCGACGGGCGGCACGGCCGGCCCGCTTAAAGGCGTTGGGGCGGTTTCATGGATGCAACGGTGGTGACGGAAGGCTTGTCGGCGACGGGCGAGGGATTCTCGCTTCTGGCGCTGTTCCTGCAGGCCCATATCGTCGTCAAGATCGTCATGATCGGGCTGATCGCGGCATCGGTCTGGTGCTGGGCCATCATGATCGACAAGACACTGCTGTTCCGGCGCAACAAGCGCCAGATGGAACGTTTCGAGCGTGTTTTCTGGTCCGGCCAGTCGCTGGAAGAGCTTTACCGCTCGATGTCGCAGCGTCCGACTTCGTCGCTTGCCTCGCTGTTTGTTGCCGCGATGCGCGAATGGAAACGCAGCCATGAGCGCGGCGCACGCTCGCCGATCGGGCTCCAGACCCGCATCGACAAGGTGCTCGACGTCACCATGGCGCGCGAGCTGGAGAAGCTGGAAAAGGGCCTTCTGGTGCTGGCGACGGTCGGCTCCGCGGGCCCCTTCGTCGGCCTGTTCGGCACGGTTTGGGGCATCATGACCTCGTTCCAGGCGATCGCGGCCTCGGAAAACACCTCGCTTGCCGTCGTGGCACCGGGCATCGCCGAGGCGCTGTTTGCCACCGCGCTCGGCCTGCTTGCGGCCATCCCGGCGGTCATCGCCTACAACAAGTTTGCCGCCGACACGCAGCGCCAGGCCACCCGCATGGAAGGCTTTGCCGATGAGTTCGGCGCGATCCTGTCCCGTCAGGTCGACGAGAAGGAGCGCGCCTGATGGGCATGGCCATGGGCGGAACGGGCGGCGGAGGCCGGCGCGGGCGCGGCCGGCGGCGGGTGCAGCCTGTCTCCGAAATCAATGTGACGCCCTTTGTCGACGTCATGCTGGTGCTTCTGATCGTCTTCATGGTCTCGGCGCCGCTCCTGACGGTCGGCGTTCCGGTCGACCTTCCCGAGACGCAGGCCCGCCAGATCGAGGCGCAGACCGAGCCCATCACCATTTCCGTCACAAAGGACGGGCAGATATTCCTGATGGAAACCGAGATCGACGTGGAAGACGTGGTGACGCGGCTGGAGGCCATCGCGGCCG
>JAGRKQ010000150.1:0-870 GCA_020442235.1 Hyphomicrobiaceae bacterium
GGACGCGGCCTCCGGCTCCTTGGCTGCAAGGCTCGCCATCCCCTTCGTCACTTCGGTCAGGCTGGGCCGGGACAGTGCGGCAAAGGGCAGCGGGCGCAGCGCATCCATCGCCGCAATGCCGACGCGCGCGGTCATCAGTCCGTTGACGAGGCCTTCGCCGAGGCGGGCGGACAAGCGGGCGGCAAGGCCGTGCCCCAGAACCTGCCCGACAAGATCGTCGGCCGCCGCCATGCCGCCGGTGACGGCAAGATGGGCGATCACGGTGCGCAGCATACGCAGGCTGCCGAGCGTGCCCGGCCTTGCGCCATATATCCGTGCGATGCGGCCCGACAGACGGATCGCCTCGAAGGCGACAGCGGCGACATCGACCAGCGCGCGCGGCGAGACGGCGGTGATCAGCGAAATCCGCCGGGCGCTCGCGGAAATCTCCGCCTTCACCCGTGCATCGAGCGGCGCCATCAGATCGCGTTCGGCCAATGTCAGCCGGTCTTCGGCATCCATCACCTCGGTGCGGCGGGCGGTGATGGCGGCGCGGCCCTTGGCCGTGTCGGCGCGGTCGGCGTAAAGCGCATCGAGACGGGCGAGCACATGGCTTGTGCGTTCGGTGCTCGGTTCGCCAAGGGCTTTTTCGGCGTTTCTGCGCAATTCGGTGATGGCGGAAAGGCGGGACAGGGAGCGCCATTCGCGCACCAGCAGGCCGAAAAGACCGAGGAGTGCCAGACCGGCGAGGCCGAGCGCGATGTAGCCGAGCGCATCGTAACGGCTGAAGAGGGCGCTGATCAGCCCTTCCGCCCAAAGCCCGAGTGCCAGAAGCACGAGCCCGCCAAGACCGGAAAGAAACGCGCCGAGAAGCGGCAGGCGGCGGCGTGG
>JAGRKQ010000150.1:970-1655 GCA_020442235.1 Hyphomicrobiaceae bacterium
GGCGTTTCGGTCATGACAGGCGGTCCGCAAGCAGGAAGGAAAGGGCGCGGTCGAGGCGAATGTGCGGCAGGGCGAGAGACAGGCCGTCCGCCGTCTTTTCCAGTTTCGGCGGGCGAAAGCGCACGAAGCGGATCGGCTCGGGCGGGCGGTCGCGGTCGAACAGGCGGTCGGGCGTGGAGGGAAGATCGCCGGGGAAGATCGCCACCTCGCGCGCGCCGTCGAAGGTCTGGCCGTCGATAACTTCGCCGGCAAGCGGCACGCCGGCGATGGCGGGAAGCGTCTCGCCGCCATCCCTGAGGCTTGCCTGACGGGTCGCACGCACGGCGGCAAGGGCGATGGCCTCGACCTCGACGCCGGAAAGCCGGGCCTTGTCGATGGCGCGGTCCGTCAGGCGCTTGAGGATCGCTTCCAGCCGGTCGTGGTCGCTTTCATGCACATGATCGGCCTTGCTGGCGGCCAGAAGGATGCGATCGATGCGCCGTGCCGGCAAAAGCCGCTCCAGCCCGCCACCCGACTTGAAGCAGGAGAGGATGCCGGCCAGAGCGGCTTCGAGATCGGCGACGGCGGCGGGGCCGGCATTGATGGCGGAAAGCACGTCGACGAGCACGATCTGCCGGTCGAGACGGGCAAAATGGTGGATGAAGAAGGGCTTGGCGACAATGCGCTTGTAGGCCTCGAAGCGGTG
>JAGRKQ010000150.1:1761-3214 GCA_020442235.1 Hyphomicrobiaceae bacterium
CGCCCCGGCGGCAGCATGGACAAGGCGCGCTGATCGGCGCGGCAGGCCTTCAGATAGGCGGCGAAGGCCTCCGCCAGTTCACGCGCCAGCATTTCGTCGGCGGGCTGGTCCGGGGTGAGCGTGGCGATCCGGTCGAGAAAGGGCTTTGCCGCTTCGGTTCGTTCGGGGGCTCCGGCACCGCTCAGGGCCGTGTCGCTGAAGGTCGCAAAATCCTGATCGAGCAGCGGCAGGTCGAGCAGCCATTCGCCGGGATAATCGACGATGTCGATGTTGAGCGATCCGGGTCCGAGCTGGCGGCCAAGGAAAGAGGCCGATTCATAACGCACCGCGATGCGCAGTTCGGCGATCTGGCGCGTCGATTGCGGCCAGATGCGATCCTCGACCAGAGCCTTCAGGTGGTCTTCATAGGAAAAGCGCGGCACGTCGTCGTCGGGCTGGGGATCGAGTTTTGCGCCGATCAGGCGTCCGCCTGTCAGCGGCTCGAAAAGCGGCAGCCGCCCGCCCTTCAGAAAGGCGTGCACCAGCGCGGTGATGAAGACCGTCTTGCCGGCCCGCGACAGGCCGGTGACGCCAAGCCGCACCGAGGGAAAGAAGGTGCGGGACGCGACGTCGGCGACATCGCCAAGGGTCAGGCGCAGATGATCGGTGATCGACAGCCTTGGCACGGGCTTTCCGGCTCCAGCAGCAAGTGGCGTTGCTCTTCATATCGGGCTTGCGACGCCGGGCCGCAAGTTTCCTTGCCGTCCAGGGTTTATTCGTCCGGACCGGCGGAAAGCTCGCGCGGCTTGATGAAGGCTTCAAGCGTGCCGGTGGCCGGCTGGAGATCGGCAAAATCGGCGATGGAAAAATTGAGCGCGGCCAGGGCGGCTGTGGGGAAATGCGCGGCCAGGGCACCGAGGCTGTCGACCGGCCTCGGCCCGCTGAGGGTGAGGGCCAGTTCCTGCATGCCGGGATTGTGCCCGACGAGCAGAACGCAGCGCGCCGTGCCGGCTTTCCTGCGCAACAGCGCGAGGAGCGTCGGCAGGCTTGCCTCATAGATCGCCTCGCAGCAGCGCAGTTCCGGCGGCGTGCTCCAGCCTTCCGAAAGGCGCTCATAGGTTTCGCGGGTTCTGCGGGCGGTCGAAACCAGCGCCAGATCGGGCACCCAGCCTCTTGCGGCGATGAGGTTTCCCATCAAAGGTGCCGCCTTGCGTCCGCGCGTGTTGAGCGGCCTGTCGAAGTCCTTCAGCGCCGGGCTGTCCCAGGACGATTTGGCGTGGCGCAGGATGAGAAGTCGCCGGGCAGAGGTGTCGGTCATGGGTGAAGTTTCCGGTTCCACAGGCGATCTGGCAAGCGCCGCCTGCGATCATGCACCAAGCTGGTATGCGAGTCGTTTGACGAATGCGCGACCCTCGCGCCGTCCGCCCCGGCAAGACCGGGATGTGGAAACGCTGGTGGTCGGCGGCGGGCTTGC
>JAGRKQ010000151.1 GCA_020442235.1 Hyphomicrobiaceae bacterium
TGCAAGGGCTGCGCATCGATTTGGAAGGCGTCTTCGCGCCCGCGCGCTTCATGCGCAAGGCGCAAGGTGATTTCACCCTCCAGCGCGCGCATCTGGCCGCGCAGGGCCTCAAGCACCGGCTCGGGCGCGTATACCCGCCAGGGGCGGTCGCGCCCGGCATGCCAGGCGGCGGTGGCAAGATGGGCAAATTCGCTCATGTGGTCGGAATGCAGATGGGTGACGACCAGCGCCTCGATGGCGGCAAGGTCGATCCCGGCGCCGACGCACTGGCGGGCAACGCCCGGTCCGCAATCGATGAGAAGAACGCGCCCCGCTTCATCGCGCACCGCATGGGCCGGACCGGAACGGCGCAGGCTCGGGACGGGCGATCCGGTGCCGAGAAAGGTGAAGCGCATGGGGATTGTGATCCGGACGGGGCTTTTCTGAACCGAGGCTAGTCAATCGCCGCAAGCTCGGCAATCGGGCGGACCTGCGGCCGCTTTCGCCGGTTGAAAAGTCCCTTGCGGAAGTTTTGATGACGAAACCCGTCATCACGGTTGATTGTGAATGAGATGCAACCCAAAGTCTGGAAAGACGAGACGGGGTGGCAATCATGCAGGACGGCAAGGCACAGGACAGGCAGGCGGCAGGCGGGCCCGAGGCTGCGGCGGGTGCAAGCGAGGTCAAGACACCCGCGACGCTCACCGTTGAAGAGCTTCAGCGCCAACGCCCCTATTTCTACCACCGCATTCTGGCGGCGATCCCGCGCAAGCTGCTGCACGGCGAGCCGCGCTGGGCATGGACCTCGGTGACGACGCGCGAACTCGATTTCTTCCAGAAGCCGGAAGACGTGACGGAGGAGAACTGGCGTGCGCCGGTGCTGCATGAAGTCCGGCTCGACCCGGTCGGGGATGACGGGCAGCCGATCTTCGGCCAGATCGTTGAGCGGCATGACCTGGCGCATCAGAACGATCCGCTGGTCTTTCTCGGTTATGACGATGCCAGTTTTGACAGGGCTTTTGGTGGCGGGAAAAAGTGCATCACGGCGGAAACGGCACGGGGTTATGTCGAGGCCCGTCACCCTTTCACAACGGATATGCGGCTTGACCGGCATCTTCTCACCTTGCCGGATGCGGTTGATGCGCTGGCTTTTGAACCCGCGATGATGGCACAGGCCACCGAACAGCTTGAACAGCTTCTGGCACAGCAAAGCGGCTTCGTTCCTTCGGAAGATGCGCCTGAAGCGCGCCTGCGCGCCGCGCTGAAGGCCCCGCTGGGATTGCCGGCCCAGAAAGACGAAGACGGTGACTTCCATTTTCCGGTTCTGCGGTGTGAAGGCCGCGATCTCGACCTGATGATCGCCTTGGTCTTTGCGGACGGGCGCTTTGCCACGCACTATCAGGGAACGTTGCTGCGCCTTTCTTCTTCGCCGCAAGTGCCGGATCGTCTCGGGCTCGAACACCCCTGGATCGGTCAACCGGACTTTGATCTCGCCTACAGGGAAAGCGGGCGTCGCAAATTCACGGCCATGGCCTTCCGGGAAGAGCGGCTGGTGCACAAGGTCTGGATGCCGGATGGGGCAACCGAGGATCGGGAGAAAGTCCGCAAAGAGGCTGAGGAAGCCTTCAGCCGCCGCCTTGAGGCGCATGACTGGCAGGCAATCTGGCCGCCGGAAGCTCCCGGGACCGACGACACCGCGCTTACGGAGGAGGCAAAAGACTTCATCGGGGTTGTGAACGATCGCTGCCCGGATCTTTATCTTGATCCAGACCCGAAAGCCTCCAACTGCCGGATCCGGCGCTGGGTGCTTTCCTTCTGGCCCGGCTATGCGCTTTACGATGTGCAGGAGACGGAGGGGATCACGCCAAAGCGAACCCGGATTCTCTGGTGCAGTGATACCGCTGTTGCCCCGGGCATGGCGCCGCTTGACCTTGTCCCGCTCGACGGCACCTCGCCGCCAGTCCATGCCATCAATGCGCGTATGGTTGCTACCAATCGCATGGCTCTTACAGACGATCAGGCCCTCGATTATATCCGCTTCTTCTGCGACGTCGTGCATGGCGATGGCGGAGCTTTCACCGTCATCGAACGGCTTGACGACCTCGACTGGCGCGGGCTTTCCGATGCACAGCAGGCCGAAATGGCCAGTCTCATTCACCCGCTGCGGCCTTGGCCGTCGCTTCAGGATGCGGGCGGTCAGCCGGGCCTTCGCGCCAGCGCAACGGTGCTTTATGCGCGCAGTCTTTTCCGCGCCCTGTTCCGCCTCGAGAAAGGCGGCATGATCGAAATGCTGGATGACCAGCATCTGGAGCCGCGTCTGCAGATCATGCCGCGGCTCTGGGCCGAGAACACGCATTTTTATCTCGGCGGAACACGAGCGATTGCATCATCAGATCCAGAAACTCCGGAAGAGGAGATGCCCTCATGAGCTTTCTCACGCCGCAGGAGTTTGAGAACAAGCTCAAGGCCGGGGACTGGACCGGCCTTGCCGGGAAAACGGTTCAGGGACGGATCAATCTTGCCGGCTCGAGCTTCGATCAGCCCATCCGCCTCAGCCACATGACCTTTCATGGCGACGTTGATTTTTCCGATTGCGCTTTCGGCGGGTCGGTTTTCTTCGAGGGCTGCGCCTTTGCCCGCAATCTCAGGATGGAGAACAGCGAGGTCGATGGCTCGCTTTTTTTGCGCAATGTCACCATCCGGGGTGGGGCCAGCCAGTCGGGCAAACGCTTTGCCGGTCAGTATGCTCTGGAAGCCTCTGGTCTGGTCGTCAGGGGCGATCTCTGCCTCGATCTCATTGAAGTAACAGACGCTGCCGGTACAGATCCCAAAGACCGGCCTTGGGAAGATGGTTCGATCTGTCTGCGCGGCGCCGGGATCGAGGGCAATCTGACAGCGCTTGGCGCG
>JAGRKQ010000152.1:0-6570 GCA_020442235.1 Hyphomicrobiaceae bacterium
CCAAGCAGGGCATGGACATCAAGACCTCGACCAAGGTCGTTGCGGTGGAAAAGAAGGGCAAGAAGATGCTCGTCACCACCGAACCGGCGGCGGGCGGTGAAGCGGCGGCCGACGTCATCGAAGCCGATGTTGTGCTCGTCTCCACCGGCCGTCTGCCCTACACCAAGGGCCTGGGTCTGGAAGACGCCGGAGTGGAGCTGGACGAGCGCGGCCGGGTCAAGACCGATGCGCATTACCAGACCAATGTCGCCGGCATCTTTGCCATCGGCGACGTGATCGCCGGGCCGATGCTTGCCCACAAGGCCGAGGACGAGGGCATCGCGATCGCCGAAATGCTCGCCGGCAAGGCCGGGCATGTGAACTACAACGTCATTCCGGGCGTGGTTTACACCGAGCCGGAGGTTGCGACCGTCGGCAAGAGCGAGGAAGAGCTGAAGGCGGCAGGCATTGCCTATACCGCCGGCAAGTTCCCCTTCACCGCCAATGGCCGTGCCCGCGCCATGAACGCCACCGACGGCTTCGTGAAGGTGCTCGCCGACAAGGCGACGGATCGCGTGCTCGGCGTGCACATCATCGGCAAGGGCGCCGGCGAGATGATCCACGAAGCGGCGGTGCTGATGGAATTCGGCGGCTCTGCGGAAGATCTCGCCCGCACCTGCCACGCCCATCCGACGATGTCGGAAGCGGTCAAGGAAGCCGCGCTCGCGGTTGACAAGCGTCCGATCCACATGTGAGCGGCAGGCACTTTTCAGACAGTCGAAGGCCCGGGAGATTATCCCGGGCCTTTTTGCGTGCCTCATGCGCCGGCGGGGAGGCTAGCCGTCTTCGGACCGGCGGGCGCCGACCCGGCGCAGGACCGCCGGCGGGATGCCGTAATCCTTGATGATCGCACGGTGGTCGTTCATGCCGAGCGCCTCGCGCTGCACGAAATAGGCAAAGACGGCTTCGGCGGCATCGAAGAGCAGGCTTTCGCGGGTAGCCTTCGGGCCGGGGGTGTCGTCCAGCGCGGCAAGCGTGCGCTCCACCTGCCGGCCGGCATGGCCGAGGCTGGCCGCCTGTTCGGCGCGGGCCTCGATCTCGATCGGCGAGGCGCCTTCCGGCCCGGTGCCGAAAGGGTTGGCGCCGAAGGGATTGTAGGGGCCGGAAGATTTCGGCGGGCGCAGCGACATGGCCGGGTTTCCTCGACGTGTCCGTTGCCGATCCTAGCCAGTCGCGGACCGGGACGCAAAACGACCCTGCCGTGGAGGTTTCGGCAGGGTCGTTCCTGAACCGGTCCGGGCGGGCCCGGCCGGGTGTTACTTCACCGAGACGCCCATCGGCGAACGGGCGGAGACCGTATAGGGGTCGTGGGTGGCGATGATCTCGTCCTGCGGTTCGGCCGATGCCTCATACATCGGCGTATCGGACGGCGTATCGGACGGGGTCTGGGGCACCGCCATCAAGGGTGCGCCATCCGGCGTCAGATGACCGCCCTGGGGGGCGAAACCGCCGAGCGGAGCGCCGCCGGCATAGGTCATCGCCGGGGGCGCGGAAGGAAAGGCACCGGCGGTGCCATAGGTGCCGAAGCGGCATTCGGCCTCGGCGGCTCCGGCGGCGGCCAGCGTGATGGCGGTGGCAAGAAGGATGCGGCGCATGGCGGTCTCCCGTCTTTGAAGCGTTCAGGCCTGAGCGGTATTCAGGCCCCGCAGACCGTTCCTGTGTCAAAGGGTCGCGCCGCATCGTCCAAAGGTCAAGGGTGCGGGTCTGACGTTCGCCGTCATCTTCGCCTGCGCTCGTGCCGGACGTGATCTTCAGTCGCGGCGGATCAGCAATGCGGTCGCAAGATCGGTGGAGCGGCCCGGCTGGTTGTAGACATTTTCCATGTCGACCAGCATGCGGTTTCCGGCCACGGTGATCGCCAGCGTGCGGGTGGCCGAGAAGGTGTGAAAAATGGCGCGGATTTCGTTCGTGCCGCGCGCATTGATCGTATCGGCCCAGCCGAAGGTGCAGTTGCGTGGATGGCAGCGGGTTTCGGCCTTGATGCGCAGCGCCCGCAGCCGGTCGTCGATGCAGTCCATTTCCACGGTGATGCGTGCAAGGTCACCGATGTCCGGCCGATCCGCGACCCAGATTCCGGCATAGGGAAAATCGGTGCAGGAGAGCGCCGGCAAGGCTTCCTGTGCATCCGCCCCGTGACGCCAGAAGGGGCCTGCCGTCACGCTGACGAGAGCGGCAAGGGCAAGCGTTGCAAGGATGCGGCGGGCGGTCATCTCCAGTCTCCCGGCGGGGTGGCCGGTGCTCATGCCCCGGCTGCGGACAAGCATGGCACAACGAGGTTTCGGGAGCATTGACGGCTCAGCCGGCCTTCTTGCGCGCGCGCGGGTGGGTGTCGCGGTAAAGCGCCATCAGCCCTTCCGGCTCGATGCGGGTATAGACCTGGGTGGTGGACAGCGAGGCGTGGCCGAGCAGTTCCTGGATGGTCCTCAGATCGCCGCCGCCGGCCAGAAGATGGGTGGCGAAGGCATGGCGCAGCGCATGCGGCGTTGCCGAGGCGGGCAGGCCGAGCCGGCCGCGCAATTCGGCCATCGCCTTCCTGACGATGCGCGAATCGAGCGGACCGCCACGCGCGCCGAAAAACAGGGGGCCGTCGGCTGCCGCCCGATAGGGGCAGAGGTCGAGATAGGCGCGCACCTTGTCTTCGACGACGGCCAGCAGGGGCACGACCCTTTCCTTGCCGCCCTTGCCGAGGATGCGCAGGGCTTCAACGCGGCCTGTCGCAAAGGCGCCGCGCCTCAGGGAGAGGATTTCGCCGACACGCAGGCCCGCCCCATAGGCGAGCGCGAAGACGGCGGTGTCGCGCGCCGCGATCCACGGTTCGGCCAGAGCGTCTTCCACATCGCCGCGGGCGATGCGTCGTGCTGCGCCCGCGTCCACCGGGCGGGGCAGGCGGTCGGGCTGCTTCGGCGTGCGGATGGCGCGGGCCGGCGCCGCCGAGGCGATCCCCTCACGTTCACAGAAGCGCAGAAAACTGCGCAGCGCCGCAAGATTGCGCGCCAGCGTGCGCGTTCCGGCACCGTCTCGGCGGCGGGCCGCCAGAAAGGCGCGGATGTCGGCCGGTTTCAGCGCAGCAAGATCCCCCTCACCAGCCGGGCCGCCGAGGTGGTGGGTGAGAAAGCCGGAAAAGGCGAGAAGATCGCTGCGGTAGGCGGCAAGGGTTGCCCCGGCCAGGCGGCGCTCGCCGGCAAGATGGGCAAGATGGCGTTCGACAAGGGCGATCATCGCGGTGTTTCCGGCATGCGGGAGACTCATCATCGCTGCGCAATGCTGAGCGTTCCGTTGACGGTCGATCGCGTCAAGCGTTTTGATATTCTCATAGTATCATATGAGTCTTGCCGGACTCATGGTTGACATAGTGGACTCATCCGTTAGCTTGCTCGGGCTCTATAAGAATAATGATATGGCAATTGTGCTTCTTTCTCGCATCCAATGCGTGGAAGTTTTGGGAGAAGACTTTCAAGATTGTCTCAATCTATATCTTCTTACCGGCAATAAACGACAAGAGGAACAAGTCTACCATGACATTTAAACTGTCTATCGTGGCGGGTGCGTTTGGTGTTCTGGCTTTTACTGCGCCGGCACTTGCCGACGCCCCGGCCTGCGAGATCGATCGCCCGGTGGTCTTCGGCGATCTCGACTGGGCTTCGGCGCAGTTCCACAACCGTGTTGCCGCCTTCATCGTCGAGCATGGCTATGGCTGTGAGACCGATGCCATCCCCGGTTCCACGCTGCCGATCGCCAACGGGCTTCAGCGCGGCGATGTCGACATCAACATGGAGATGTGGATCCCGAATGTGCGCGACTGGTGGGATCAGGCGACGGCGGCGGGCGATGTGCGCTCGGTCGGCGTCAACTTCCCCGATGCCGTTCAGGGCTGGTTCGTGCCGCGCTATCTCATCGAGGGCGCTGATGCGCCGGCGCCGGATCTGCGCGCCGTTTCCGACCTGCCGCGCTATGCGGAGCTTTTCGCCGATCCGGAAGCGCCGGGCATGGGCCGCTTCTACAACTGCATTGCCGGCTGGGGCTGCGAGGATGCCAACACGCGCAAGCTCCACGCCTATGGCCTGACGGAGACCTTCACAAATTTCCGCCCCGGCACCGGCGGCGCGCTGGCGGCTGCGGCCGAATCGGCCGTGCTGCGCGGCGAACCGATCGTCTTCTACTACTGGGGGCCGACCTGGCTTCTGGGCAAGATCGGCACCGATCTCGTGATGCTGGAAGAGCCGGAATATGATCAGGCGACCTGGGATGCGATGATGGCCGCCGCTTCGCCGGAAGAGGTCGAGGCTGCAACCGCCTATCCGGTCATCGCGGTGGAGATCGCGGTCAACACGGAGTTCGCCGATGCGGCTCCGAACCTCGTCGCCTTCCTCGAGGCCTATTCGACGACCGGTCAGATGGTCTCCGAAATGCTTGCCTATATGCAGGACAACGATGTCGAGGCCGATGAGGCGGCGCTCGAATTCCTGCGCACGCGCGAGGATGTGTGGACCGGCTGGGTTTCGGAAGAAACCGCCGAGCTGGTGCGCCAGGCGGTCGCCGATGCCAGCTGATCGCGCCGGCTGATTTCAGCGGCTCTTGAACAGGAAAACCCCGCGCGTCGGCGCGGGGTTTTTGCTTGGGTAAGGGCGAACGGCTGGATTCCGCAGGTCAAGCCCGGGAATGACGGAGTTTATGAAACCAGCGCCGAAGAGGCGCCGGGCTTTTTAGCGGTCCCAAGTCTTGCGGTTCGCTCGCTCTGCTCGCTCAACGTGCGACTTGGGAGGAGCGAAAAGAATGCCCTCGCTCAGGCGCATTCGTCGTCGGAGAGTTCCCGCGCCTCGTCGGGCAGCATGATCGGGATGCCGTCGCGCACCGGATAGGCAAGGCGGGCGGAACGGCTGACGAGTTCCGAGCGCTCGCGGTCATAGGTGAGCGCGGCCTTGGTCACCGGGCAGACGAGGATTTCCAGAAGTTTCGGGTCGAGATCGCCGGAACTGCGCCGCGTGGGCATCGCGTCGTCATCCTTTGCCGGAGCATCGTGCGGGGTGGGGGCGTCCTGCATGGGCGCCAGTCTATTGCAGCGAGGCGCCGTCGTCACTCATGCGCGCCAGATGCAGTTCGGTGATGGCGATCAGGGTTTCGGCGCGCATCTTGAGGTTCTGCGCTTCGAGAAGCGCCTGCTTTTCCGGCGCGCCATAGGGGCTCATCATGGCAAGCGCGTTGACGAGGGCCTCATTGGAGGCGCGCTCGATCGATTCCCAGTCGGCATCCATGTCGTTGGCGTCGAGATAGGCGCGGAAGGCATCCGTCAGCGCTTCGCGGTCGACGGCCTCTTCCCCGGCGCCGGGTTCGAAATCGGCACGGTAGCGCTCGACGCTCACCCGGCAGAGCCGGTAGGGCGTGGTGCGGGCGAGTTCTTCCACGATGCGAAAGCGGGTGAGGCCGGTCAGGGTGATCAGATAACGCCCGTCCGGGGTTTCCTGAAAGGCTGTGACGCGGCCGGCGCAGCCGACCGGGCAGAGCGGCGGCTCGGTCGGGTTGGCGCCGAGCACCGGCGAGCCGTCCTCGCGGAAGCGCGGCTGGATCATGCCGATGAGCCGGTGGGTTTCCAGCGCATGGTCGATCATCGACAGATAGCGCGGCTCGAAGATGTTGAGCGGCATCTGGCCGCGCGGCAGGAGAAGGGCGGCGGTCAGCGGAAAGACCGGGATGACGTCGGGCATGTCGCCTGCCGCCTCGATGATCCGCCGTGCCTTTGCTTCTGCCGTCATCGCGTCACCACAGGACCGAGGCAAGCTTGCGCCGGCCGCGGGCAACGGCGGGCTCCTTCGGTCCCCAGGCCTCGAAAAAGGTCAGGAGCTGCTTGCGCGCACCATCCTCGTTCCAGTCGCGCTGGCGGCGGACGATCTCGATCAGTTGATCGACGGCCGCGTCCTTGTCGCCGCTGGCATTGGCGATGAGCGCCAGGTCGAACCGGGCCTGATGGTCTTCCGCATCGCTGTCGAGCCGGGCTTTCAGCGCATCGGGATTGCCGAGGCCGGCCATCTGTTCGGCAAGGTCAAGGGCGGCTGTCGCGGCGGCGATCTCCGGCTTGCCGCGCTCCTTTTCGGGCACGAGAGCGAGGATCTGGCGTGCCTTGTCGGCATCGCCGAGCTTCAGGTAGGCGCGGGCCATGCCGCCGAGCGCCTTGAGGTTTTCGCGATTGACCTGGAGCACGGAGGCAAAGGCCTGCGCGGCGGTGGCGGCATCGCCGGCATCGAGGGCGGCTTCGCCCATCTCCACCACGCGGTCTTCCTCGCTCGGGCCCTCGTCCTGGAGCAGCGAATCGATGAAGCGCTTCAGTTCGCTGTCGGGCTGGGCGCCGGTGAGAGCGGAGGCCGGCTGGCCACCGATGAAGGCAACGATGGTCGGCAGCGAGCGGATGCCAAGCTGGCCGGCAACGGCCGGGTGCTCGTCGGTGTTCATCTTGGCGAGGCGCACCTTGCCGCCGGCCCTTGCGATGGCGGCTTCAAGGCGCGGGGCCAGATCCTTGCAGGGCCCGCACCAGGGCGC
>JAGRKQ010000152.1:6607-6856 GCA_020442235.1 Hyphomicrobiaceae bacterium
GCGCTGGAAGTCGGCGGTGGTGACATCGATGATGTCTCCGGCACCGGCACCCTTCTGTGCCGCGTTCGGTGCGCCTCCAATCAGGCCATCAAGCATTCTCATCCCCCGGTCCGGAACCTTCATGGCCCGTTTCATGATCCATCTGGGGCCGTTCGCCAAGGCCGCAATGGCTTATTCAGGCGATGAGATGGCGCTGGCGAGCGGGTTTTCAACGTCGATGATGACGGGTTCGTGGCCGCAGGCGCGGGC
>JAGRKQ010000012.1 GCA_020442235.1 Hyphomicrobiaceae bacterium
CCTGCTCCTTCATCTCGCGTTCCGTCAGCGTGCCGGTCGACTGGATCAGCCGGTCGGCGAGCGTCGATTTCCCATGGTCGATATGCGCAACGATGGAGAAGTTGCGCACGTTCTCGATGATCCGGGAACCGGGGGTTGTCGTAACGGGGGAAGAGGCACTGTTCGTCATGGCGCGGCTCTTATCACCCGCCGCCGCGTTGGCAAAGTGCTTTGGCAAAGTGTTCACTTTGACGAGAATTTCGCCTTTTCCTGCCCGCACTGATTGAGGCATTGAGAAAGCACCGGCGAACACTGCGGAGACGGTCTTGGGCCAGGCCAAAAGAAAACGCGAACAGGGCGGACGCATCTCGCATTGCCGAAGCTGCACCTATTGCTGCGTGCTGCCGGCCATCGGCCCGCTCGACAAGCCGATGTACCGCGCCTGTTCCCATCTCAAGGACAGGGGCTGCGGCATCTTCGGCCAGCCGGAGCGGCCGGCCGCGTGTCTGGCTTATCGCTGCGCCTATCTGGAAGCGCGCGAGACCGACAGCCCGGAGAAGAACAAGATCCCGCATCCGCTCGAAGCGGGCGCCTATTTCCACCGCGATCCGGTGGAGAACGCCATCGTCCTTTTCGTCGATCCGGCGCGGCCGGAGATCTGGAAGATGAGTATTATTCCCGATCTTCTGCGTCCGCATATCGAAAGCGGGACCGTGCTTGTGATTATCGACCGCGGACGGCAACTTCTGGTAAAGTCCGCGTCCATTCTCGACGAAATCCTCAAGCGTGATTTCGTCGCTTTCGCCAACACCGAAGGACGCCCCCTCGACCACTCGGCCTTTGCCGAGGAGTGGAAGGAACCATCATGAGCATCCTGGTCCGCCCAGCCTATGAGGACGATCTGCGCGACATCATGCAGATCTACAATCTCGCCGTTCTGGAGACGACGGGGATCTGGAACGACGCCATGACTGACATGGAAGAGCGCCACGCGTGGTGGTTGAAGCGTGTCGCTGCGGGTTATCCGGTTTTCGTCGCCGATGTCGATGGAGAGATCGGCGGTTATGGCGTCTATGACCGGTTCCGGCCCTATGACGGCTTCTCCAGGACGGTCGAGCATGCGCTTTACACCAATCCCCGCTACCAGCGACGCGGGGTGGCGAGCGCCATCCTGGAGGCGCTGATCGCCAAGGCCCAGGAAGACGGCTACCACGTCATGCTGGGCGGGATCGCGGCGGAGAACGAGCCTTCGCTCGCCCTTCACAGCAAGTTCGGCTTCATCGAGACCGGCCGTCTGCCCCAGGTCGGGCACAAGTTCGGCCGCTGGCACGATCTCGTCTTCATGCAGAAGATGCTGAGCGAGGCCTGAGCGGCCTTAGCCGGATTGACCGGCAGGCCCTTCTTCACGGATCTGCGCCAGCAAGGCCTCGCGATAGCTCGGGTAAAGCGGCTCCCGGCCTGTTGCCTGCCTGATCGCCCGGTTCGAGACCCGCTTCGTCTCGCCATAGAAAGACCGCCCCATCGGCGAGAGCCCGGCCTCCTCGAAGGCAAGGGCTTCTGGAACGGGGCAACCGGCAAGCCGGGCGGCGAAGGAAACGACATCCTGCGGCGGGGCCGGCTCGTCGTCACACAGATTGAAGGTGCCGCCCACAGCCTTCCCGGCCAGCCTTGCCGTCCAGCCGGCAATGTCGTCGCGGTGGATGCGGTTGAAGACCTGCCCCGGCTTGACGATGCGCCGGGCCGTTCCCGCCTTCAGCGCATCGAGCGCCGAGCGCCCCGGCCCATAAATGCCGGCAAGGCGCAGGATGGCGACCGGCACACCAGCCCCCTCGCCCAGAACACGCCAGGCGTCTTCGGCGGCAAGCCGGTTGCGGCTGCGCTGCGTCGAAGGGGCTGGCGGCTTTCTTTCATCCACCCAGCCGCCGCCGGCATCGCCATAAACGCCAACGGTGGAGAGATAGCCGATCCAGCGCAGGGTCCCTGACGCTTCCAGCGCTTCGCGGTGGTGGTTCAGAAGCGGGTCGCCAGCCTCATCCGGCGGGGCGGAAAGAAGAAGATGGGTCGCTTCGGCCAGCGCATCGGCGAGATCGGGCGATGGTGCGTTGCCGTCAAAGGCGATCATCCGGTCGATGCCGTCCGGCCGCGGGCCTTCGGCGTGACGGCGGGTGGCCGTGATGGCTTCGGCCGCAGGGCGCAACTGCGCGGCGACCGCCGCCGCGCTGTAGCCGAGACCGATGACGAGAAGGCGCATCGGCGCCGCCATGGTGCCGGTCAGTCCTGATCGGCCTGTTCGCGCCGGTCCTGCGCCTTCAGTTCCTCAAGGCGCGGCATCGACACCGTCGCATAGCCGGAATCGACATAATGGATTTCGCCGGTGACGCCCGAGGAGAGCGAAGACAGGAGGTAGAGCGCCGAGCCGCCGATTTCCTCGATGGTGACGGTGCGGCCGAGCGGCGCGTTGCGCTTCTGAAAGGCGAACATCAGCCTTGCATCGCCCACCCCGGCGCCGGCAAGCGTGCGCACCGGCCCGGCGGAAATCGCGTTGACGCGGATGTTGCCGGGGCCGAAGTCGCTGGCAAGGTAGCGCACGGAAGCTTCCAGCCCCGCCTTGGCGATGCCCATGACATTGTAGTTCGGCATCACCCGCATCGAGCCGCCGAAGGTGAGGGTGAGCAGCGAACCGCCGGGATTCATCATGGCGGCGGCGCGCTTTGCGACTTCGGTGAAGGAGAAGCAGGACACCACCATGGTGCGCACGAAATTCTCGCGCGTGGTGTTGGCGTAAAGCCCCTTCAGCTCGCTCTTGTCGGAAAAGCCGATGGAATGGACAAGGTAGTCGATCGTTCCCCACTCGGCCTTGAGCTGATCGAAAACCGCATCGACCGAGGCAAGGTCTTCCACATCGCAGGGCATGACCAGCGAGGAGCCGACCGATTCGGCCAGCGGGCGCACCCGCTTTTCCATCGCCGCGCCCTGAAAGGTGAAGGCGCTCATGGCGCCCTGACCGGCCAGTGCCCGGGCAATGCCCCAGGCGATCGAATGATCGTTCGCGACCCCCATGATGAGGCCGCGCTTGCCTTCCATCAGACCGGTCATGATCTCACCCGTTGTAGCGGCGCATCGCCAGCGATGCATTGGTGCCGCCGAAGCCGAAGGAATTGGACAGAACCGTATCGAAGCGCCCGTCGCGGCGCTCGGTCAGGATCGGCATGCCCTCGAATTCGGGATCGAGCGTCTCGATGTGGGCGCTTTTCACCATGAAGTCGTTCTGCAGCATCAACAGGCTGTAGATTGCCTCCTGCACACCCGCCGCGCCGAGCGAATGGCCGGTGAGCGACTTGGTGGAGGAGATCGCCGGCACGTCGTTTCCGAAGGTCGTGCGCAGGGCGCCGACTTCCTTCTCGTCGCCGACCGGCGTCGAGGTGCCGTGGGTGTTGATGTAGTCGATGGGGCCGTCGAGGCCGGCCATCGCCTGACGCATGCAGCGGATCGCACCTTCGCCGGAAGGCGCGACCATGTCATAGCCGTCCGAGGTCGCGCCATAGCCGACGACTTCGGCGATGATGTTGGCACCGCGCGCCAGCGCCACGTCGAGCGCTTCCAGCACGACGACGCCGGCACCGCCGGCGATCACGAAGCCGTCGCGGTCCTTGTCATAGGCGCGGCTCGCCGAGGCGGGCGTGTCGTTGAAGTTGGAGGTCATCGCGCCCATGGCGTCGAAGAGGTTCGACATCGTCCAGTCGAGATCCTCGTGGCCGCCGGCGAAGACGCGGTCCTGCTTGCCGAACTGGATCAGTTCGGCGGCGTTGCCGATGCAGTGGGCCGAGGTCGCGCAGGCCGAGGAGATCGAATAGTTGACGCCGTGGATCTTGAACCAGGTGGCGAGCGTCGCCGAGGCGGTCGAACTCATCGCCTTGGGCACGGCGAAGGGGCCGATGCGCTTCGGCGAGCCGTTCTTTTCCGTCAGCGCCGCCGCTTCCACCACCGCGCGGGTCGACGGGCCGCCGGAGCCCATGACGATGCCGGTGCGCTCATTGGTGATCTCGGCCTCTTCGAGACCGGCGCTCTCGATCGCCTGTTTCATGGCGATGTGGTTCCAGGCGCCGCCCTGCGACAGGAAGCGCATGGCGCGCCGGTCGACATGCTCGGCGATGTCGAGGTTCTTGGGCGCCGCCCAGACCTGGCAACGGAAACCATGATCGGCGAAGTCCTGCGAGAAGGTGACGCCGGAACGGGCCTCCTTCAGGCTCTGCGTGACCTCGTCGGCATTGTTGCCGATCGACGACACGATCCCGAGACCGGTGATCACTACCCGACGCATTGTCTACCCCTCTTCGTCCTTGCGCCCTGCCTTGCGGCCCGGAGCCTCAATCGGTCTGGAACAGGCCGACGCGCATGTCCTTCACGGTGAAGATCAGTTCGCCATCGGCCTTCACCCAGCCGTCCGCAATCGCGAGCTTCAGCTTCGAGCGCATCACGCGCCGAAGATCAACACCATATTCCACCAGCTTGACGTCCGGCGTCACCTGGCCGGTGAACTTGACCTCGCCGGCGCCGAGCGCCCGGCCGCGGCCCGGCTCGCCGAGCCAGCCGAGATAGAAACCCGTCAGCTGCCACAGGGCATCGAGGCCGAGGCAGCCCGGCATGACCGGGTCGCCGATGAAATGGCACTCGAAGAACCACAGGTTCGGCTGCACGTCGAGTTCGGCAAGAACATGACCCTTGCCATGCGCGCCGCCCTCTTCGGAAATCGAGCTGATGCGGTCGAACATCAGCATCGGCGGAGCGGGAAGCTGGGCGTTGCCGGCGCCGAACATCTCGCCGCGCCCGCAGGCCAGAAGATCGTCATAGGAAAGGGCGTTGGGGCGCTCGCTCATGGTCCGGGTCGCTTCCTGTTCGTTCTTGCGCCGCGCCTTGGCCCGGCCTTGCTGGGTTTTCGCCGGGCCGAAACCCCGCTTCAGGGCGCCCTAGCACGAAGGCTTGCCTGACCGGAAGTGCCGGGTTTTTCATATTCCGGCTAAAGGCCTGCCGCTTTGCCGATCCCGAGGCCCAACACCGCGGTCCTCTCGAGGACATCGATTTTTGTCCCGCCTTTGCAAATCGGCAATGCCTTTCCTATAAAACAGGCACGAAACCCCTGTGACGCAAGGCCCTTCCGT
Organism: Hyphomicrobiaceae bacterium; assembly: GCA_020442235.1. Classification (GTDB taxonomy): domain Bacteria; phylum Pseudomonadota; class Alphaproteobacteria; order Rhizobiales; family MH13; genus JAGRKQ01. The sequence continues at coordinate 5,139 of JAGRKQ010000012.1, forward strand.
GACCTGTCCGACAGCCCCCGTTCTCGACCTTCGCGACCGCCTGCGCCGGGCAGGCCTGCGCCCGACGCGCCAGCGCGTATCCTTGATGGGCGTGCTTTTCGCCAAGGGGCATCGCCATCTCACCGCCGAAGCGCTGCATGAAGAAGCATCACAGCGGGGCGTGCGCGTGTCGCTGGCAACGATCTACAACACCCTGCATCAGTTCACCGGTGCCGGGATCCTGCGCGAAGTGGCGGTCGATTCGGCCAAGACCTATTTCGACACCAACACCCACAATCATCACCACATGTTCGTGGAAGGCGAGCACCGCATTCTCGACATTCCCGCCGAGGCGGTGCAGCTCGACGAAAGCCCGGACATTCCGGACGGCTTCGAGCTGGTGCGCATGGAAGTGGTGCTGCGGGTGCGGCGCAAGCAGTAAGCGTTTCAGGCGTATCGGCGTTCCGCAGGCTCGCAGCCGGCCTCAGCGCTCGACCGTCTCGCCCGGATAGGCGCCCCAGAGGCGATCCTGCGCCACCCACCCTTGCCAGCGCGCGCCGTCATCGCCGGACAGAAGGCACATCCGGCCATTGCACTCGACGAGAACGGCCTGGACGCCCGGCTCCAGAAGCACGGCAACAGGCGAATCGGCCTCGGCCCGGGCGCGGGCCGGCACCGGATCGCCGCTCGACCAGGGCTCGATGATGGCATAGCGCGTTCCGGAGATCTGCGTCTGGCGCACCCAGCCCTCTTCGCCATCCATGTCGCGCACCCGGCGCCAGACATCGAATTCGGCGGTGACCTCCACCGGCAGGTTGCGCCGCTGATAGGTGAAGGCGCGCGGATAGTTCTCGCCCGGCCCGACGCGCACCGCCGTCTGGCCGTGTTCGAGCGAGACGAAACGCGGCAGCGGCAGGCCCGTCACGGTGCCGCGCGCAGCCCCTTGCGCGCCCGCCGGCAGGACGCTCATCAGGACCAGGCCGGCGGCCCCGGCCAAAAGTGCGATGGAACAACGCATGTTTTGTCGCCTCGAACGCCTTTTGCGACGATCACCGGGTCTGCTAGGAAGGGGAAAAGCGTTCCCGAACCGCCCCGCTTTCAGATGACCTGAAAGTGAACCGGGCTGGTAAAGGGGCGCTTAACCGGCGGCCGATCCGCCGGCAACGGAGACAGAAAGGGGCAAGGCGGCCATGCCGAACAAGAAGCCGATCGTCGTCGTGACGCGCAAATTGCCGGACGCGGTGGAAATGCGCATGCGCGAGCTTTTCGATACGCGCCTTTCCATGGACGACCGGCCGATGACCCAGGCCGAACTGGTCGAGGCGGTAAAGACGGCCGATGTCCTCGTCCCGACGGTCACCGACCGCATCGACGCGGCGGTCATCTCCCAGGCCGGCCCGAACCTGAAGATGATCGCCAATTTCGGCAACGGCGTCGACAACATCGACGTGCAGGCGGCCAATGCCCGCGCCATCGCCGTCACCAACACGCCGGGCGTCCTCACCGAGGACACCGCCGACATGACCATGGCGCTGATCCTTGCCGTGCCGCGCCGCCTCACCGCCGGTGCGCGGCTGATGCGCGAAGAGCCGGAAAGCTGGCCGGGCTGGTCGCCGACCTGGATGCTTGGACACCGCATCTGGGGCAAGCGCCTC
>JAGRKQ010000153.1 GCA_020442235.1 Hyphomicrobiaceae bacterium
AGCGGGGATTCGTTCATGCGCTTGCGGGCATCGGCAAAGCGCGAGCGGTCGCGGGCGAACATCTCCGCATAGGCAAGGCAGTGATGGCCGAAGGTCACCGGCTGGGCCGACTGAAGGTGGGTGAAGCCCGGCATCACCGTTCCGGCATGGGCCTCGGCCTTGTCGGCGAGCGCTTCCAGAAGATCGGTGAGGGCGGCAATCACGCCGTCGGCGGCATCGCGCACCCAGAGGCGGAAATCGGTCGCCACCTGATCGTTGCGCGAACGGGCGGTGTGCAGCCGCCCGGCCGGTTCGCCGATGATCTCCTTCAGGCGCGATTCCACGTTCATGTGGATGTCTTCAAGCGCGCGGGAAAAGGTGAAGGTGCCAGCCTCGATCTCGGCCTTGACCTGACCGAGCCCGGCGACGATGGCATCGCGATCGGCGGCGGAGAGAATGCCGGCCTCGGCCAGCATGGTCGCGTGGGCGATGGACCCGGCAATATCCTGCGCGTAAAGACGCTGGTCGAAATCGATCGAGGCGTTGATCGCTTCCATGACCGCATCGGGGCCCGCGGCAAAGCGGCCGCCCCACATGGCATTGGCGGCGGGCGCGGGGCTATTGTCTTCGCGTGTGGACATCACATCACCGTTTTGCACATAGGTTGGGCCGGGGCGAGGCCCGGGAGACAGGGATCGCGCGGGTGGCACAGGGACGAAAGAGCTTGAGGGCCGTAACCATCATCCTCGTTGCGGGCATCGCCGGCGTCGCCGCCGGAGCGCTTGCCGTATACTTGAGGGGCACGGGGGATGGCAATCTTGCCGCCTGCACCGCCTCAGGCGCGGCGCAGGCGCGCGTCGCGGCCGCCGCGACAGGGCCGGTCGCCGCCTTCATTCCCGCCGATCCGCCGGTGCCGGCACCGGAACTCGCCTTCCGCGATGCGGCCGGGGCGCCGCTGACGCTTGCCGATTTTTCCGGCCGCATCCTCCTTGTCAATCTCTGGGCGACGTGGTGCGTGCCCTGCCGGGAGGAAATGCCGGCGCTCGACCGGCTGCAGGCGGAAAAGGGCAGCGAGCGCTTCGAGGTGGTGGCGATCAACATCGACACGCGCGACCGCGAGGCGCCGCGCCAGTTCCTCGATGAAATCGGGGTGGAGCGGCTCGCCTTCTACGAGGACGAGACGACGGGCGTGTTCCAGGCGCTGCGCAATGCCGGTTTTGCCTTCGGGCTGCCGGCGACGCTGCTCGTCGATGACAAGGGCTGCGTTCTTGGCCATATGGCTGGCCCCGCCGCCTGGGATGCGGCGGAGGCGTTCGGTCTTGTCGATGCGGCTCTGGGTGCGGCTCCGGGAGCGCCCGCGCAATAGGCGGTCAGGATCAGGCGGCGCTGCGCGCCGGCATGCCGGCCTTGTCGGAGGCTTCCGCGCTGGCGGTTTCCGACTTCTTCTGCAGCGCGACCTTGCCCCTTGCGAGAAGGTCATTCATCGCCGCGTCGCGCGCTTCCTGGGCCTTGCGGTTGCGTTCCAGAATGGCCTGGGCAACCTTTTCCAGATCGGCGCGCTGCTTTTCGAGCACGCTCTGGCGACGGGCGTTGTCGCGCGCGTCGATGGAGCGCTCCACCCAGCGGGTGAATTTCTGGCAGGTGCGCACGGCCAGGATGATGCCGATCGACATCAGGAGATGGGTGAGCATGGCGCTGATGACCTCCGGCGCGGAGGTCTCGGCCAGTTGCACCATCTGGCTCGTCAGCGAGCATTCAAAGCCGGCGGTGCGGGCGGTGGCGAAGCACACGCCGTCCATCGCGTCGAAATAGAAATAGCCGAGCCCCATGGGAACCAGCGTCACCGGCACGAGGATCGCGATCCAGGCGATGCGCGGGATCAACAGGCCGATGAAGGCCGAAATGGTGCCGGTCAGAAGGCCGATGCCGATCATCCGTGTCGCCTCAGACGCTGATGTCGACGGTGCCGCCGACGCCTTCGGGGAGCGCGCTCTTGGCCAGGGTCTCCAGATTGGCGGAGGCCTGATCGATAAGCGCGGCAACGGACGCACTGGAATCGGCGTTCATTTTCATCAACTTGGCGGCCACAGCCATCTGGGTTTCCGCCTGGCGGGCGGCAAGCTGGCCGTTTGCAAGCGATGCAATGTCCATGGGTCCACGTCTCCCGTTACGGAAAACACCCTATCAGGGGGGTGTTAAAAGCGGGTTTCGTCGATCAGGCGCTTTCTCATCACTTTGCCGTTGGCGGTGCGCGGCAGATGGGCCAGCACCACGACCTTTCGTGGCCGCTTGTAGCGGGCGAGAACCTTCTCGCCATAGGCCAGAAGCACCCCTGGATCGAAGGTTTCAGGATTGGCCGGCACGACGAAGGCGGTGATGAGGTCGACGCCGTCGCGTTCCGGCACGCTGGTGACGGCGATCTCCTGCACGCCGGGGTGGCCGGAGAGCGCTGCTTCCACTTCCTCCGGCGCGACGCGGTAGCCGAAGGCGTTCATCACATCGTCGGCCCGGCCCTGCGGCCAGACATAACCTTGCGCATCGATGGAGGCGAGGTCGCCGGTCAGGAACCAGTCGCCGCAGAAGGCTTTCTGCGTGGCTTCGCCATCGCGGAAATAGTTGAGAAACAGGGCCGGGTCGGAGCGGTGGACGGCAAGGATGCCAAGTTCGCCCGGATCGCAGATCCGCCCTTCGGGCGTCAGCGTTGCCACACGGCGACCGCGCTGCGCCCTGCCGGGGCTGCCGGGCTTTACCGGCGTTTCGGGGCCGCTGGAGATGTAGGTCGAGATCTCGCTCATGCCGAAGGCCTCGAAGATCGGCCGTCCGGTGGTGCGGGTGAAAGCCTCCAGCAACACCGGACGCAGGGTCTCGCCGGCCGAAAGCGCGTGGCGCAGGCTTGAAAACCGTGCCGCGCGGGCATCGCCATCGCGCAGCATCTGGCGGTGCACGGAGGGAACGGCGGCAAAGATCGTCGCCCGCGCCCTTTCGATGACGCCGGGCCAGATCGCCGAGGGCCGATCGCCGGCAACGATCAGCGCCGTGGCGCCATGCCGCCAGGGATCAAGCAGGCCGACGCCAAGCGTATAGGTCCAGTTGAAGGCG
>JAGRKQ010000154.1:0-5153 GCA_020442235.1 Hyphomicrobiaceae bacterium
CACATCGGCGCCTATCAGGTCGAGCAGGACGGGCAGAAGATCACCTTCATCGATACGCCCGGCCATGAAGCCTTCACGGCCATGCGCGCTCGCGGCGCCAAGGCGACGGACATCGTCATTCTGGTCGTCGCCGCCGACGATTCGGTCATGCCGACCACCATCGAGGCGATCAGCCACACCCGCGCCGCCGGCGTGCCGATGATCGTTGCCATCAACAAGATGGACAAGCCGGCCGCCGATCCCGACCGGGTGCGGACCGACCTGCTGCGCCACGAGATCGTGGTGGAATCCATGGGCGGCGACGTGCTGGAAGTGCCGGTCTCGGCGCTCAAGGGCACCAATCTCGACAAGCTTCTGGAAGCCATCCTGCTGCAGGCCGAGGTTCTTGAGCTCAAGGCCAATGCCGACCGCAGCGCCGACGGCATCATCGTCGAGGCACAGCTCGACAAGGGCCGCGGCCCGGTCGCCACGGTTCTCGTCCAGCGCGGCACCCTCAAGCAGGGCGACATTCTGGTCGCCGGCGCCGAATGGGGCCGGGTGCGTGCCCTCATCAACGACCGCGGCGAGCAGATCGCCGAGGCCGGGCCGTCCATGCCGGTGGAAATTCTCGGTTTCCAGGGCATTCCCTCGGCGGGCGACCAGTTCGCCGTGGTCGAGAACGAGGCCCGCGCCCGCGAGATCGCCGATTATCGCCTGCGCCAGCTGCGCGAAAAGTCGGCGGTGCGCATCGGCACGTCGCGCGGTTCGCTGGAACAGATGATGTCCCGGCTGCAGACGGCGGAACGCAAGGAAGTCGCCGTCCTCGTCAAGGCCGACGTGCAGGGCTCGGTGGAAGCCATCACGCAGGCGCTGGAAAAGCTTGGCAACGACGAAGTCGCCTGCCGCGTCATCCATGCCGCGCCCGGCGGCGTCACCGAATCCGATGTGACGCTGGCCTCGGCCTCCGAAGCGCCGATCATCGCCTTCAACGTGCGCCCCAACAAGCAGGCGCGCGATGCGGCCCAGCGCGACGGCATCGAAATCCGCCAGTACTCGATCATCTACGACCTCGTCGATGACGTGAAGGCGGCGATGAGCGGCATGCTGTCGCCGGAGCGTCGGGAAACCTTCCTCGGCAACGCAGAAATCCTGGAGGTGTTCAACATCTCCAAGGTTGGCAAGGTGGCCGGCTGCCGCGTCACCGAAGGCACGGTGGAACGCGGCGCGGGCGTGCGCCTCATCCGCGACGACGTCGTCATTCACGAAGGCACGCTGAAGACGCTGAAGCGCTTCAAGGACGAAGTGAAGGACGTCTCGGCCGGCATGGAATGCGGCATGGCCTTCGAGCGCTATGACGACATCCGCAAGGGCGACGTCATCGAATGCTTCCGCGTCGAGGAAATCGCGCGCACGCTCTGATCGGCCTCCGGCCTTGATGAATCTACGGCTCCGGCGGTCCGATCCCGCCGGGCCCGAAGAGAGTTCGAATGGACGACACCAGCAACGGCACCGCGGAGGATGCGCGCTCCGATCCGGAGAATGGCTTCGTGTCTGCGCAGTATCGCATCAGCCTTGACGACTATCGCGCCATGGCCGACCGCCAGCCCCGTTTCCGGGGCCGGGCCTTCGCCTGGCGGCCGCCGTTCGTCATCCTTGGCATCGTCAACATGGCCATCAGTCTTGGACTCGTAATCCGGTCGTGGGGTGCGGGGCTTTACCCGGAAGCCTTCATCAATGCCGGGCTCGGCGTTCTGATGCTGCTGTTCGTTTTTGTCGCACAACCGTTGATCCTGCGCTCGGCCTATCGCCGGCAGGGCATTGGCGACAACAGGGTCGATTTCCGTGCCGGTGATGATGGCATCGAGACCCGCTGGGGCGGCATGTCCTCGCAGATCGCCTGGTCCGCGGTGATCGGCTACAGCGTCACCGACACGCTTTATCTTTTCTGGATCAACACGATGCAGGCCGTGATCGTTTCCCGAAAGGCGCTTTCGCCTCAGGGCGAAACCCTGCTTGCGGGCCATCTTCAGGCCGCCGGAGTGAAACCCTTATGAGCAAGCGCTTTTCCAAAGGGCCCGCCAAGGGCCCGTCGCAGCGCCAGCTGCGGGTGGGCGAACTCGTCCGCCATGCGGTTTCGGCCATCCTGTCGCGCGGCGACATTCAGGATCCGGCCGTGACGGAAAGCCTCGTCACCGTGTCGGAAGTGCGCATGTCGCCCGACCTGAAGCTCGCCACCTGCTACATCACCCCCTTTGGCGGCGGCGATGCGGGCCCGCTCGTCAAGGCGCTGAACCGGCACACCCGCTTCGTGCGCGGAGCCGTTGCGCATGAAGTGGCGCTGAAATTCGCTCCCGACATCCGGTTTCGCGAAGACACGCGCTTCGATACCGCGCTGCGGATCGATGCGCTTCTGCATTCGCCGGACGTGCGCCGCGATCTGGAAGCCCGGCCCGACACCGGGGACGATGACGAGGGAGACGCGCAATGAGTCAGCGGCGGCGCCAGAAGCGCGGCAACCCGGTGCATGGCTGGGTTGCCCTCGACAAGCCGGTCGGCATGACCTCGACCCAGGCGGTTTCGCTGGTCAAGCGGCTGTTTCAAGCCCAGAAGGCCGGCCATTCCGGCACCCTCGATCCGCTGGCTTCCGGCGTGTTGCCGATTGCGCTCGGCGAGGCGACCAAGACCGTTCCCTATGTGATGGAAGCGGAAAAGGCCTACCGCTTCACGGTGCGCTGGGGGGTGGAAACGACCACCGACGACACCGAGGGCACGCCGGTGCAGACCTCGCAGGAGCGCCCGACCCGCGCGGCGATCGAAGCGCTGCTTGGCCGCTATACCGGCACCATCATGCAGGTGCCGCCGGCCTTTTCTGCCATCAAGGTCGATGGCGAACGCGCCTATGACCTTGCCCGTGACGGCGAGACGGTCGACCTGCCGGCGCGCGAAGTGACCATCGAGCGCCTGGTGCTGGAAGACCTGCCGGATACCGACAGCGCCGTCTTCGTCGCCGAATGCGGCAAGGGCACCTATGTGCGCGCGCTGGCCCGCGACTTCGGGCGCGATCTGGGCTGTTTCGGCCATGTCACCGACCTGCGCCGCACCCGCGTCGGCCGCTTCGCCGACGGGGCCCTGGCAACGCCGGACGATCTGCGAGCCGCCGCCGAGGACGGATCGATCGCAGGCTATCTGCTGGCCTGCGACACCGCGCTCGACGCCCTTGCGGAAATTGCCGTGCATCCGGGCGATGCCGGCCGCATCCGGCGCGGCATGGCGATCCTGTTGCGCGGTGCGGGTGTGCCCGTCCTCAGCGAGGAGCCGGTCTATGCGACGGCCGCCGGCGAACTCGTCGCCATCGGCGTCATCGAACAGGGCCGCTTCCAGCCCAAGCGCATCTTCAATCTCGCGTGATCGGAAGGCTGTCATGCGCCGCAAACGAGGACGCGCACGCAATCGCCGCGCGCCTCGATCCGCGCGCCCGGCAAAACTGAGGCGGCCCGCCCACTGGCCAAAGCCCTGAAAGGCGTGTAGAAGCCGCGTGCCCATGCCCGCCCCGGCAGGCAGGGGCGCGACCGTGCTGGACGACATCCCGGCCCGGCCGCATCGAAACCGGGCCGCAAGGCCCTTTCCATGAAAGGATAACGCGATGTCGATCACTGCCGAGCGCAAGGCCGAGCTGATCAAGGAATTTGCCACCAAGGACGGCGACACCGGTTCGCCCGAGGTGCAGATCGCGGTTCTGACCGAGCGCATCACCAACCTGACCGATCACTTCAAGACCCACGGCAAGGACAACCATTCCCGCCGCGGCCTCCTGAAGATGGTCAGCCAGCGCCGTTCGCTGCTCGACTATGTCAAGGGCAAGGACGAAGCGCGCTACCGCTCGATCATCGAGCGGCTCGGCATCCGTCGCTGACGGAGCCATCCCGGTGACGCGGGCGGCCACCGCCCGCGCCCGGTTACCGGCTGCGGTTTCGCGCCGGCGCGGGACAAGGGGCACGGGCCCCGACCCGCAGCGTTGTTTGTTGCGTAGGGAGGTCATGGCAGGATTGCCGGGCGCTTTGATGCCATGCGGAGCGCCCCGCCGTCTTGCCCATGGCTTTCCCGCTACCGACCGTTTGTGAACGGGGGCGAAGGGTTCGCCCCGGAAAGGGACATTCCATGTTTGATATCCACCGCGAAGAGATTTCGTGGGGCGGCAAGACGCTGACCCTGGAAACCGGGCGCATCGCCCGCCAGGCCGACGGCGCGGTCCTTGCCAGCTATGGCGAGACCACCGTTCTTGCCACCGTCGTTTCCGCCAAGGCGCCCAAGCCCGGCTTCGACTTCTTCCCGCTGACCGTGAACTACCAGGAAAAGTTCTACGCTGCGGGTCGCATCCCCGGCGGCTTCTTCAAGCGCGAAGGCCGACCGACCGAGCGTGAGACGCTGATTTCGCGCCTCATCGACCGTCCGATCCGCCCGCTCTTCGTCGAAGGCTACAAGAACGAGACCCAGGTCATCATCACCTGCCTCAGCCACGACCTCGAGAACGATCCCGACGTCGTCGCTCTCGTTGCCGCCTCGGCCGCGCTGACGCTTTCCGGCGTGCCCTTCATGGGTCCGATCGGCGGTGCGCGCGTCGGTTATGTCGATGGCGACTACGTCATCAACCCGACCATCGCGCAGATGGAGAATTCCAAGCTCGATCTCGTCGTCGCCGGCACCGGCGATGCCGTTCTGATGGTGGAATCGGAAGCCGAAGAGCTTTCCGAAGAGGTCATGCTCGGCGCCGTGATGGCCGGTCACAAGGCCTTCCAGCCGGTGATCGACGGCATCATCCGCCTGGCAGAAAAGGCCGCCAAGGAGCCGCGCGAGTTCGCTCCGGCCGACCTTTCGGCGCTGTATGAAGAGGTGAAGGCCCTCGTCTCGGCCGACATCGCCGCCGCCTACCAGATCCGTGGCAAGACCGAACGTCACAACGCCGTCGACGCCGCCCGCGCCAAGGCCAAGGCCGTCGTCTTCCCCGAAGGGGCAGAGCCGGTCTGGACCGAGACGCAGTTCAAGGACGTCTTCAAGAAGCTGGAAGCGGGCGTCGTCCGCGGCCAGATCATCGAGACCAAGAGCCGCATCGACGGCCGCGATCTCGTCACCGTGCGTCCGATCGTTTCGGAAGTGGGCGTGCTGCCGCGCACCCA
>JAGRKQ010000154.1:5172-5332 GCA_020442235.1 Hyphomicrobiaceae bacterium
CACCCGCGGCGAGACGCAGGCGCTTGTGATCGCGACCCTCGGCACCGGCGATGACGAGCAGATGATCGACGGCCTGGAAGGCCTGTCCTACTCGGCCTTCATGCTGCACTACAACTTCCCGCCCTTCTCGGTCGGCGAAACCGGCCGCATGGGCTCTCCG
>JAGRKQ010000155.1 GCA_020442235.1 Hyphomicrobiaceae bacterium
CGGCTTCAGGATCACCTGGAACTGATAATAATGCTGCAGCCGGTTGGGGTTCTCGCCATAACGCCCGTCCTTGGGGCGGCGTGAGGGCTGCACATAAGCCGCATTCCAGTGCTTCGGCCCGAGCGCGCGCAAGGTCGTCGCCGGATGGAAGGTGCCGGCCCCGACTTCCATGTCATAGGGCTGGAGCACGACGCAGCCCTTTTCCGCCCAGAAGCGCTGAAGCGTCAGGATCAGCCCCTGGAAGGAGCGGGTCGGATCGAGCGGGTCGGTCATGGCAAAAAGCCTTTCAAAGCGGCGAATGCGCGGGCGCCGTCACTTAAGCAGCGCCGCGAAATGGGTCAACAGCCAGCCTGAAAGCGACCGCTTGCAGGAGATCGACATTGCGTGATGGCCGTCACGGCCCGCCGGACGTGTCTTTCATAATCTCTTAACCATCACGAACGGGCCAACCCCACCCCCTGAAACCCCGCTCGCGACCCAACAAGACAGGAGATTTTGACATGACCCGCACTCTGATCCTTTCCGCCGCCATCCTCATGGCTGTCGCTTCCACCGCTTCGGCGCAGACCGCCGGCGGCAATGGCCGCGGCGGCAACGGCGGCGGCTCGGGCGACAATGGCTGCGTCGTCGGCTGCACCTCGACCACCCCGCTCGCGTTCCGCAGCGTCGACCCGACGCATGCCACCACTGTCCCGCCGCGCCGCGTCGTCGAGGCCAGCTGCGACGAGACCGTCTACCGCCTTGCCGGCGAGACGACCAACTTCGTGTCCTGCATCGAGCGCGTTTCCGGCAACTGAGTTGCCCCGCCCTCACCGCAACCCCACAACCCGCTCCGGCCCGATACGGCCGGGGCGGGTTTCGCTTTTTGGCCCGGCGCCTTTCACTGCGCGGCTTTGGCGAAAATCGCGGACACGCGACGACGCAAAACTGTGACGCCCGTCACAGTTTTCGAGCCGACGCCTTTCTAGGGTGAGGCCACATCGAACGCGGATGGCGCCGCCAACACCCCTGACGGAGATCCGCCGAAAAGTTTTGTTCCGAGGTCTGCGACCCTTCCCCTACCGCCCAGATGCGGGCTTCGGAAACGCCATGCCCCTCAAGGCCGAACGGTCTTGGGGGGCATCGGTTTTGGGGCTGGTGTTTCCGTCAGGGTTTCAGTCGCGTGAGCGATAGACGCCGGTGTTCGGGTCGCGTTCGAGATCAAGCTCGGCGCGCACCGTGCGTCCTGTCTTTGGCGGTTCGCGGCGCACCTCATCAAGGTCGGCGTTCACCCGATCCCATTCGCGCGAAAGAAGACGCAAGGCGATCACCGCGCCCGCGCCGGCCAGTATCAGTCCGAACAGAAAGGGCATCGCCCGCGTCCCCCCTCAAAGCCCGAAGCGGGCATAATGCGCGCGTTCTTCAAGCGTTTCGAGCGCAGCTTCCGGCAAGGCCTCGATGCGCGCCGCACCGGCCGGCGACAGCATCGACAGGAGGCGCTTTTTCGGCGGGTTGACAAGACGCAGCGTAACCTTGTCGCCGAAGCGGGCCCGGCAGAAGCTGCGCAGGTCGACCAGCCCGTCGACCAGACCCAGCTGATGGGCTTTCAGGCCGGACCAGAACTCGCCGGAAAACAGCAGGCGGTCGGAGCCGTTGAGCCGATCCGCGCGGCGTGTCTTGACCAGCGTCAGGAAGGTCTGGTGCACGTCCTTCTGCAAGGCCTTGAGGCGCTTCACATCGTCGGGATTTTCCGGCTGGAAGGGGTCGAGCGCCACCTTGCGGTCGCCGGATGTGTAGACGCGCCGCTCAATGCCGAACTTCTCGATGGCCTTGTCGAAGCCGAAGCCGGCGGACACCACGCCGATGGACCCGACCACCGAAGAAGGATGGGCAAGGATGGTGTCGCCGGCGCAGGCGATGAGATAGCCGCCCGAAGCGCCGACATCCTCGATCACGACGATGACTTCGCGGTCGTTCTCGTCGGCAAGCTGGCGGATGCGGTCATGAATGAGATGGGCCTGCACCGGTGCCCCGCCCGGCGAATTGACGACGATGGCAACGGCCGGCGCCTTGATGGCAAAAGCCTTGGCGAGGGGATCGGCCAGCGCCTGAAGCGACAGGCCGGGGCGCAACGGGCTGGCCGCGCCGATGACGCCGGAAAGGCGCACGACCGGAATGACGGGCGTGTCGCGCCCCATGAGGCGCTTCACCATGCGCAGGGGTCCAGCCAAACCTTGCCTCCTTGCCGTTCCGGGGGCGTTTCTTCTGCCGCCGGAGCCTTGTTCTACCCTTCACATAGGGTGTGCGGGGCCGCGATGCAAAAAGCGATGTGCCCAGATCGTCAGGCCTCCATCGCGATTGCGGCCCGGCCTTCCAGGATGGCGCCGGCCTGCCCCGTATAGCGCCCGTCCGTCTCATGCAGGACGAGGCCCTCCAGCAGCCGGGGCGGGGTCTTGCGGCCCTTGATCGCTCCGAGGAGGAGGCGTTCGGCGGCAAGGCCCGCCCTTGGATGCAGGCCGCGCAGCGTGACCGCTCCGAAACGCCCCTCAAGCAGAGGCAGGATTTCCGGGAAGCAGGCGGCATCGAGTATCATCCGCAACCGCCCACCGGGTTTCAGCACGGCCGCCGCCGTTCTCAGCCAGGGGTCGAGCGCCTCAACACCGGCGATGAGATGCGCCTCCGCCCTTGCCGCGTGCGGCGTTGCGCGCACGGACCCGGCAAGGCGATAGGGCGGATTGATGATGACCCAGTCGGCAAAGGCCCGGCCCAGACCGGCCGCCTGGCGTTCGGCTTCCGGGGCCGTGACGTCGAGGCCGATCAGTCTGGCCCGGCCGGAAAGCGCCGGATTGCTCTCCAGAGTGCGACGGGCATGATCGAGCATCACGGCATCGCGTTCGACGAGCAGCACCTCAAGCCCGGGGATGCGGCATGCTGCCGCAAGGCCGGCAACGCCGACCCCGGCGCCGAGATCGACGCAAACCCCCGGACCGGTGACGCATCCGGCCAGAAACAGGGCATCCGAGCCGGAGCGGTGATGGCCCGCCGCCGGCTGGACGGCGGCGAGGCGCCCATCCAGAAAAGCGTCGCGGGTCGAGCCGCCGCCCTCCTTCTCGCTGCTGCCTGTCGGGGCGTTCTCGCTTACGGCCAGAGCCCGGCCTCCTTGATGATGCGCCGGGCGCGGTCGATATCGTCATGATCGACGAGGATGCGGCGGGGCAGGATGCCGATCGAACCGTCGAGAATCGACATATGCGTATCGGCGATGAAACAGGCGATCCCCTCGCCTTTCAGATAGGCCTCGACGGCAGTGATGAGCACGGGATCGTTGGTCTTGAGCAGTTCTTCCATGATCCGACCAAAGCCGCACGCCCTGCCCCGGTCAAGAGTGTGAGGCGTTGCGCCTTGCGGCACCGGCGGTCGGTCCTTATTCTCCGCACCGGTTTTGGGAGGGGCGCCATCGACGGGCGCACCCGAAAGGAGCGTTGAGCGTTGGGTGTTGTCGTCTCGCTAGAGGATCGCAAATCCGGGTCCGCCAGTCTGAAGCCGCTTCTCACGCTCGTCGCGGGCGACATGGAGCGGGTGAACCGGACCATCCTGTCGCGCGCCGGGTCCGACGTCGCCATGATCCCGGAGATCGCCAACCACCTGATCGATTCCGGCGGCAAGCGCCTGCGCCCGATGCTGACGCTGGCGAGTGCCGGCATGTTCGGCTTTGAGGGCGAGCATCACGTCACCCTCGCCGCCGCCGTGGAGTTCATGCACACGGCAACGCTGCTGCACGACGATGTCGTGGACGAAAGCGACCTGCGCCGCGGCAAGCCGGCCGCCCGCCTCATCTGGGGCAATCAGGCAAGCGTGCTTGTCGGTGATTTCCTGCTTGGGCAGGCCTTCCGCATGATGGTCGATGTCGGCTCGCTCGACTGCCTTCAGGTTTTGTCCGACGCTGCTGCCGTGATCGCGGAGGGCGAGGTGATGCAGCTTGCCGCCGCCAAGAACACCGCCACCACCGAGGACGAATATCTGGCCGTCATCAAGGCCAAGACGGCGGCGCTCTTCGCCGCGGCCTGCGAGGTCGGGGCGATCGTTGCCGATCAGGACGGATCGGTTCGCGCGGCGCTGCGCTCCTTCGGCACCAATCTCGGCCTTGCCTTCCAGCTCGTCGACGATGTCCTCGACTATGGCGGCAGCGCCAAGGATCTCGGCAAGGAGATCGGCGACGATTTCCGCGAAGGCAAGATCACGCTGCCGATCGTGCTCGCCTATCGGCGCGGCACCGGCGAATCGCGCGCCTTTTTCGACCGCACGCTGATGCAGGGCGAAATCCGCGACGGCGATCTGGACACCGCACTCGCCCATCTGCATGGCACCGAAGCGCTGGCCGACACCGTGCAAAGGGCGCGGCATTACGGCGCGGTGGCGCGCGATGCGCTGGCGCCGCTGCCGGACAGCGCGGAAAAGCGGGCGCTTCTCGAAGCGGTCGATTTCTGCATCGAGCGCGTGACCTGACCGGATCAGGCCATCGGCGCGCTTGCATTTGGCGGCTTTTTCAGGCTTGAACCGGGCGAAGGTGCCGCAGTGCGGCATTGCCCTGCCGGACATCCGGCCGGGCCCAGACAACAAGGGCGCTCTCATGACGAAGTGGGTCTACACCTTCGGCGACGGACGTGCTGAAGGCACGGCTGCGATGCGCAATCTTCTTGGCGGCAAGGGCGCGAACCTCGCCGAGATGTGCAATCTCGGCCTGCCGGTTCCGCCGGGTTTCACCATCA